>CAYMDB010000335.1:0-3758 GCA_964388865.1 uncultured Flavobacteriaceae bacterium | reverse complement strand
TCGCAACAGGCGGTACCACCAATGCAGGAATTATTGATGATCTTGAAGGGATTTCAAAAGTGTGTAAAAACGAAAAACTTTGGTTTCACGTTGATGCTGCTTATGGTGGTGGAGCTTTGTTGGCAGATTCAGTTCGTCACCTTTTTAATGGTATTGAAAATGCAGACAGTATCACTATAGATCCGCATAAATGGATGTTTTCACCGTACGATTGTGGCGCTGTAATTTATAGACAACCAGAATTAGCAAAAGAAGCACATGCACAAGAGGGTTCTTATCTAGATATCTTTAAAGATGAAGGGGCTCATGGATTTAATCCTTCCGATTATCAGATTCAGTTAACGCGTCGTGTTCGTGGTTTACCGCTTTGGTTTTCACTAGCCACTCATGGCACTGATCGTTATAAGGAAGCTGTAGAACGCGGTATAGAATTAGCGCAAATTGCAGGTGAAATGATTGCAAATCTGGAACACGTAGAACTGGTAAGAGCACCGAGTTTGTCTTGTGTGCTATTCCGAAGAAAAGGTTGGAAACCCCAAGATTACACCAATTGGACTTATGAAAATCACCGAAAAGGGTTTGCTTTGGTTACACCAACCAAATGGAAAAATGGGTCTAATTTTGAAACTGTGTCCCGATTCTGTTTTATAAATCCAGATACCACAACTAAGGATATTGAACTCATTTTACAATCCATGACTTAGCCTTTTCAAAGCATAGCTATGCATAAATGACTCGATTCCTTAAGATTGTTAAAAAAACAGTTTTCAATAAATTAAGATTCTGAAATCAATTGTTATTTTTGCACATGCAACACAACAAAGTCCTTATTTTAGATTTCGGTTCGCAATACACACAGCTTATTGCGCGTCGCGTTAGAGAGTTAAATATCTACTGCGAAATTCATCCTTTTAATAAAATTCCAAACGATTCCGATAGCTTTAAAGCGGTAATTTTATCTGGGAGTCCAAACTCTGTTAGAGGTGAGGCGGTTTTACATCCAGACCTCTCTAAAATCCGTGGAAAAAAACCGATGTTAGCAGTTTGCTATGGTGCGCAGTATTTGGCGCATTTTTCTGGTGGCGAAGTCGCGGAATCCAGCACAAGGGAGTACGGTAGAGCAAATTTAGCTCACATAAAACCCAATGAGGATTTCTTTGAAAACATTCATGAAGGGAGTCAGGTATGGATGAGTCATAGCGATACCATTAAACAATTACCAAAAGGTGGTGTGCTGCTAGCGAGCACCGCCGATGTTAAAAATGCAGCTTATAAGATAGAAGGAGAAGATACTTATGCTATTCAATTTCATCCAGAAGTCTATCATACGACAGATGGTCACCAGCTGCTTCAAAATTTTCTCATTAAAATAGCAGAAATAAGTCAAGACTGGACTCCACAATCTTTCGTAGAAGAAACCGTTGATCAATTAAAGCAGCAACTTGGCAATGATAAAGTCGTACTCGGTTTATCGGGAGGTGTAGATTCCTCAGTAGCAGCAATGTTATTGCATAAAGCCATCGGTAAGAATCTGTATTGCATCTTTGTGAATAATGGATTATTGCGCAAAAATGAATTCGTAGATGTATTACATCAATACGAAGGCATGGGATTAAACGTTAAAGGTGTAGATGCTTCGGCACGTTTTTTGGACGCCTTAAAAGGAGTAAGTGACCCTGAATTGAAAAGAAAAGCCATAGGTAACGCATTTATAGAAGTTTTTGATGATGAAGCGCATCGTATTAAAGATGTAAAATGGTTAGCACAGGGAACGATTTACCCAGACGTTATTGAAAGTGTTTCGGCAACAGGCGGTCCCAGTGCAACGATAAAAAGTCATCATAATGTGGGTGGTTTACCAGACTTTATGAAACTGAAAGTAGTTGAGCCATTAAAGGCTTTATTTAAAGATGAAGTGAGACGGGTTGGGGCGTCAATGAATATGGATACGCAACTATTAGGGCGTCATCCGTTTCCAGGTCCAGGCTTGGCAATACGTATTCTTGGAGATCTAACCCCTGAAAAGGTGCGTATATTACAAGAGGTCGATGCCATTTTTATCAATAATTTGCGCTCTTGGAATTTATACGATAAAGTTTGGCAGGCAGGTGCAATTTTGCTGCCAGTAAATAGCGTAGGTGTTATGGGAGATGAGCGTACCTACGAAAAATGTGTAGCATTAAGAGCCGTGGAAAGCACGGACGGAATGACGGCAGATTGGGTGAATTTACCGTATGAGTTTTTGCAAAAAACCTCAAATGAAATTATAAATAAAGTAAAAGGGGTCAACAGAGTGGTCTATGATATCAGTTCTAAACCACCGGCCACTATAGAATGGGAATAACATGCCTGCGAAAACAGGAATCTCATTTGTTTTGAAGCTGAACAAATCTCTGATTTGCAACGCGTAAAAATCTAGTTTTTTTATAATAATGAATAGAAAAATAAAAATTAAAGACATCAACCAAGCATTCAAAGTGTTTTAGAACGCAAACGAATGATTAATAGCAAGCAGCATGTGTCCTAAAAAAGCACTAAAATAGTTATACATGAAATATATTCTAGCCATATTAGTTTTGATTTGTACACTTACCTTAAGTGCGCAAACTTATAAAGAACACAAAGTAAAACCAGGCGAAACTATTGAAAGTATCGCTAAAGACTATTTAATAACTCCTTCTGATATTTATGCGCTAAATCCAGATGCTAAAACCAAGTTTCAGCCTAATACGGTTTTAATCATTCCTGATTCCAGAATAAAAAACGAACCTCTAGAGGAAGAGACAAAAGAAATTACAGGGTTTAAAACACACAAAGTAAAACGCAAAGAGACCTTATATAGCCTTTCAAAAACATACAATGTCACGGAAGACGAAATAAAGAAAGCGAATCGACACCTCTACGCAAAGAATCTCAGAAAAGGCGAAAAAATTAAAATCCCAAAGTTTAAAACGGTAGTTTCTAACCAAACCTTATCTAACACAGTAAAAAAATATAAAGTGCAACCTTCTGAGGGAAAATGGCGAATTGCTTATAAATTCGGAATTACAGTTGCAGAATTAGAAGCCCTCAACCCTAACATGAATGAAGTCATTCAGCCAGGTGATGAGCTCAATGTACCAAATATTAGTATTCAAGATGAAAAAGTAGTTGAAGCGACTTCTAATTATTACGAGGTTTTACCAAAAGAAGGCTTTTACAGATTAAATATAAAATTAGGACTCACCCAAGACCAGTTAGAAGCTTTAAATCCTGAGCTAAAAGAAACAGGACTCAAAGCTGGCATGGTTTTAAAAGTGCCGCTAAGTACTGATATTCCTTTTGATACTTTCAAGGTTGCTACTACCGATTTAAAATCAGGTCTAAAAAACTTTAAGACCAAAAAGTTAGCCTTGATGCTGCCCTATCAGTTGCATAGAATTGATGTGGATTCGATTGAGGAAACTAAAGAAATGATAAAAAATAAGAAACTTTTATCCATTGTTTTAGATTTTCATATTGGGGTCACAATGGCTTTAGATTCTGCAAAACAACTAGGTATTTCTACAGATTTAAAAGTTTTAGACACCCGTCGTCAGCCTTTAACCACCAGTAAGCTATTAACAGATAATGATTTTTCAGATTATGACGCCATCATAGGTCCAATGGAAGAGACAAGTTTTGATCGGGTTGCGCTTGCCTTAAAAGGAAAACAAATTCCTGTGATCGCTGCTATGAATAAACCACGAGAAGTTTACAATAATGTGTTTCAAACCATA
>CAYMDB010000334.1:0-3770 GCA_964388865.1 uncultured Flavobacteriaceae bacterium | reverse complement strand
AACACACGATTAACATTAAGCTCTCGTCGTTTCTTATAGACTTCACTTTCAAGACATTTAAGCATGTGAGCTATTTGCCTGTCACCATAACCTTTTTGTTTCGCTTCAAGTAATAACGCTCTATTTATAGTGTCTATTTTATACGTAGATATTTCCTTTTGAAGTTGAAATAACTCTTCATATTGCTTCAAAAACCACATGTCTATTTTCGTAATTTCATGTATGCGGCTTGAGGGAATGCCCATTGCAATGGCATCATAGATCACAAAAACACGATCCCAACTTGCGTTCGTTAATTTCTCTATAATAGTGTCGTAATCTTTATAACCTTTACCGTCAGCGCCTAAACCATTGCGTTTAATTTCGAGTGATTGTGTAGCTTTATGCAGGGCTTCTTGAAATGATCGTCCGATAGCCATAACTTCTCCAACGGCTTTCATTTGAAGTCCTAAGGTTCTGTCTGAACCCTCAAATTTATCGAAATTCCAACGCGGTATTTTAACCACCACGTAATCTAAAGTCGGTTCAAAAAGTGCTGATGTCGATTTTGTAATCTGATTATCTAGTTCATCTAAATTGTAGCCAATTGCGAGTTTTGCAGCAATTTTAGCAATGGGATAACCCGTTGCTTTACTTGCCAAAGCAGATGATCTAGAGACTCTGGGGTTAATTTCAACGGCGATAATATTTTCCTCATCATCTGGACTCACGGCAAACTGTACATTACAACCACCAGCAAAATCGCCAATACTGCGCATCATGTGAATGGCCATATCTCTCATACGCTGAAAGGTCTTATCTGATAAAGTCATTGCAGGAGCTATTGTAATTGAGTCTCCTGTATGGATGCCCATCGGATCCATATTCTCAATGGTACAAATAATAACAACATTATCATTTTTATCTCTCAATAACTCTAATTCAAACTCCTTCCAACCTATTAGTGCCTTGTCAATCATCACCTCATGAATTGGTGAGGCTTCTAAGCCAAGTGTAAGATTTTGATCAAAATCTTCCTCATTATAGACTATAGATGCGCCAGCTCCACCAAGTGTGTAGGATGCCCTGATACATAACGGGAAACCAAACTCTTGCGCTATTTCTTTACCTTTTAAATACGAGGTCACTGTAGACTGTGGTGCCATACCAATACCAATCTTTTCCATTAGCACTCTAAATTTTTCTCTATCTTCGGTAATGTTGATAGCATCAATATCAACGCCAATAATTTTAACATTAAAATCTTCCCAAATCCCTTTTTCATCGGCTTCGATACAAAGGTTAAGAGCAGTTTGCCCGCCCATTGTAGGTAAAACAGCATCTATTTGAGGATGTTCCTTTAAAATTTTAATAATAGATTTTGTGGTTAAGGGCAAGAGATACACATGATCAGCCATTGTAGGATCGGTCATGATGGTTGCAGGATTCGAATTGATAAGAATCGTTTCTATTCCATCCTCTCTCAACGACCGCAATGCCTGAGAACCTGAATAGTCAAATTCGCACGCCTGGCCAATAATAATAGGACCTGAACCGATAATTAATATAGATTTAATGTTGTTATTTTTAGGCATAGAAATATATTTTGTAGTGCAAAAATAGGTATCTATTGGGTATAAAAAAAGACGTTACACCTAAGTAACGTCTTTATATATTAACAATTGTTAATCATTATTTTTTATGTCTTGCTTCCGAAGATACAGACAATCTTTTTCTTCCTTTAGCTCTTCTATGAGCTAAAACTTTTCTTCCGTTAACAGAAGCCATTCTCTCTCTGAAACCGTGCTTGTTTCTTCTCTTTCTTTTTGACGGTTGAAACGTTCTTTTTGGCATTGTCTTGTATTTTTAAAGCTAATATTTTTTTAAAGTGTTCTAGGTCTTACTTAAAACCGCGTGCAAATATACAACAACTTTTTACTTTAGCAAGTCGCGAAATAAAAATATTTTTAATTGTTTTTATTACCTTTGCCCACTGCAAAATTACACAGAATATGTTCAATAAAAATATAAAACTTGTCATTGCCGCTTTAATAATTGGCTTTGCGATCTATCAGTTTACTGAAGGTGAGATTGGAAATGGCATTATGTACCTCCTATTATCTACGATATTTATCTTTCTCTACTTTAAAAACGAAATGATTTTATTAGCATTTCTAAAGTTGAGAAAACAAGATTTTCCAGGTGCGAAAAAATGGTTGGATAAAATTAAGAATCCTAAAGGTGCTTTGGTTAAGAAGCAACAAGGCTACTTAAATTATCTTAATGGTATTATGGTTTCTCAAACCAATATGAATGAAGCCGAGAAGTATTTTAAAAAAGCGATTAGTTTGGGCTTATCTATGGATCATGATCTGGCCATGGCGAAGTTGAACTTAGCAGGTATTGCTTTTTCTAAACGCCGGAAGCAGGAAGCGCAACTCCTTTTGTCTGAAGCTGAAAAGCTAGATAAAAGAGACATGCTCGCAGACCAAATTAAAATGATGAAGCAGCAAATGAAAAAAGCTTCAATACCAAAACAACATTACGGACAACCAACATCTTCAAGACAAAATCGAAGAAGTAAAAGATAAAACTTACAGCAGTGGTGCTAAAAGACGTGCTAAAGCTTCTAGGAGTTTAATGCCTTTGGATCTGTTTTCCCAAGTTATTAATTCAAGTTTTTCACAATCTACTAGGTCTTCATAAAAAAAATCTGTGAGTTCTTTGCACAGGGCTTTGTTGTAAATTAGGGCATTGACTTCAAAATTAATATTAAAACTTCGGTAATCCATATTGGCTGTTCCTACACTACTAAACACCCCGTCAATGGCCATAGTTTTTGCATGTATAAAGCCTTTTGTGTAGTGGTAAACTTCGACTCCCGCTTCTAAAAGCGGCTCTAAGTAAGAATTGGTAGCATACTCTGCAATCCAAGAATCAGATTTTTTTGGTACGATAATTTTCACATCTAAATTACTACGTGCGGCAACTTGTAACGCGGTTATAATCTCATCATTTGGAATAAAATATGGTGTGGTAACATAAATTGAATCCTCAGCATTAGTAATCCCTACGAAAACGGCTTCCATAATATGAGACCGATCTGTATCTGGTCCGCTCGCAGCTATTTGTACTGGTATTCTCCCTTTGCAATTATGATCTGGAAAATACGCTTTAGACACCTTCACCTCGGCGTCACTTACAAAATCCCAAGTGGTGATAAATAAAATTTGAAGTGGTTTTACAGCTTCACCAAACACACGCAGATGGGTATCGCGCCAGAACCAATCATTTTTAGAATTGACATAGCTATCTGAAATATTGATACCGCCTACATATCCAATAACGCCATCAATAACAATTATTTTTCGATGATCGCGGTAATTCATTTGCCCTGTAAATCTCGAGAATAAAACAGGCATAAAAGACAACATTTCAACTCCGCTATCTCTTAGTTTTCGTTTCATTTTTGAAGATATAGAACTTCCCACATCATCAATAATAACTCTCACCTCTAGTCCTTCAAGTGCTTTTTTGCATAATAAATTTAAAACTTCTGTACCGATGTCATCATCCTTTATTATAAAATATTCGAGATGGATATGGTGTTTTGCATTTTTTAAATCTTCTAAGACTAATTTAAACTTGGCATCCCCATTTTTTATGAGTTTTACATCGTTATTTATGGTGAGTTGTGACTTTTCGCTGTTGTATAGCAATGGAATTATTTTTGACTTTTCATCTAAGAGGTCATCAACTTCTTTAATCGCTTTTACTTTTAATTCTAAGTC
>CAYMDB010000333.1:0-3779 GCA_964388865.1 uncultured Flavobacteriaceae bacterium | reverse complement strand
TATCTTGTAATAGAACTATATTTGGAAGAATAGTTAAAAAATTATAAGTCATAATAGTTTATGTTTAAGTTAATTTGCATTATTTAAAATGTATATATAGCGGCAAGAGTAAATGCAGCTAAACTATCTGTGCCAGCCCTATCATTATCGACGAAATTCCCGTAGAATTGACCATCGTCAGCATTAGTCAAAGCATCTAATCTAAATTCTGGCTTAATGATTAAGTTGTCTACTGTATAGCTTCCTGTTAGGGTCGTAGCAAATACGGAAGGTAAATTATCTCCATCTCCGTGAATTGCAAAGTATTCCCCTCTTAATCCAATAGAAAAACTATCTGAAGTTGCTAATTGCGGGTAAAGTGCAGCGCCATAAAACCCTGAGCCATCATTATCATTATAAGCAGCATTGATACCTAAATAAAAATCTTCAGACAGATCAAAGCCACCTGTGTAATCAACTTCAAAACCTAAACCGCCATTATTACCACTATCGTAATACAAGTTTAAATATTGACCAGAATACCCCAATTGTGCACCATAGGCATATTCACCAGTCATTGAAGTATCATTTGTATCCCATGGATTGGTAATGGCTAACATTAAACTAAAATCATCAGATAAAACAAAGTCAGCTTTTAAACCCATATGCGAGAATGGACCACTTGAGAATAGATAAGAGGTACTGTAGTTAAAGTTTGCTGCAGGAGCAATAACTTCGTAGCCTAAAAAGGTATTCCATCTACCAAGTGTTAAGGTTATCTTATCGGATACACTCCAATACACGTAAGCCTGGTTTACAATACCATCTACAATATCCGAATTAAATGTAGCTCCTTCACCTCTTGGCCCAACAACTAAATCAAGAACAGCACCTACCTTTCCACTTTCATAAGAGGCAATTAAATTACCCATACCTAAAGCAAATCCAGTTTTTTCCGCAAAAGCAGTCCCAAAGGTTGCACCTGCATCATCTGGTGCTGTTACGTATGTTTGAAAATACGCATCAATACTACCGCTAAGTGTAAATGATTTTTTTTCTTCTTTTTCTTCTTCCTGAGCAAATAAACTAAATGCCATAAAGAACATTAAAAATGTAATAATTTTTTTCATAAAATATAATATTTTGTTAGTTAGTGATTGCCAAATCTATATAAACTTTATTTACAACCCCTAAAAAAGTAGGGGTGTGATATTCATTTTTATCAAAATACTATTTTATACCCTATTTTTTTTATGGTTAAAATTTTTTATGTTTAAATTCTGATGAATTCATAATCGAAAAATTAAAAAATTAGCAATGATTTGAATAAAAAGCTGACGGATGTGTAATTAATTTTAGTAATTTCAAACGTTTTCGTAACAATTAACATTTTTTTGTAAAATTCTTTTGTTACGGTTTTTTCAGTTTAGCCTATTATTATTGCTAATTTTTTAAATAAATACGACTTAAATACAGATTTGGGAAAAGTTTTTCTTCTGCTTTTTTAATCGATTTTTAGCATCTATCTTAGTTAAAAATAAGGGTTGCTAAATCCAATAAAAATTGAGAAAATGTTAAAGAAACAAGGACTTTATTCACCAGAATTTGAACACGATAATTGCGGAGCTGGTTTTATATGTAGTTTAACAGGTAAACGGTCAAATGATATCATCCACAAGGCGCTAGAAATTTTAGTAAAACTAGAGCATCGTGGCGCTGTAAGTGCCGATGGAGTTACAGGGGATGGTGCGGGAATTTTAATTGATATTCCACATAAATTTTTCGAAAAATCATGCGACTTTGCATTACCCAAAGCGGGTGATTATGCGGTTGCCAATGTCTTTTTGCCTAAAAAAGTAAATCAACGCCAATTTTGTATCGAAGTTTTTGAGTCCGAAATTAAAAAGCAAGATCTTAATCTTTTGGGGTGGCGCGATGTTCCTGTAAATAGCGAAGTATTAGGGCAAATTGCAAAAACTACAGAGCCTTTCGTAAAGCAAATATTTATTGGTAAGGCTGACGATAGTCAAACGGACTCAGATTTTAATCTTAAACTTTTTGCAGCACGTAAAATTGCAGAACATACCATTTACGATTCTAAATTGTCTGAGGCGCAATTTTTCTATGTGCCGAGTTTGTCTACAAAAATTATAATTTTTAAAGGACTTTTACAACCTGAACATATCAATGCCTACTACTTAGATTTGTTTGATACCGATTTAGATACTCGGCTCGCTTTAGTACATCAACGATTTTCTACCAATACCTTCCCGACTTGGGATTTAGCCCAACCTTTCAGATACCTATGCCATAACGGCGAAATCAACACCTTGAGAGGGAATGTGTCTCGTATGTTTTCGCGTGAAGAAATTATGGAGAGCGACTTATTTGGTGAGGATATAAAACGCATCATGCCTACTATTCTCAGGGGGAAATCGGATTCAGCTACCTTAGATATGGTGGTTGAATTGCTCTTAATGACAGGGCGTTCCTTACCAGAAACTATGATGATGTGTGTGCCCGAAGCTTGGGAGAAAAATCCAGATATGTCCGATGCCAAAAAGGCCTTTTACGAATTTAATTCTTGTTTAATGGAGCCATGGGACGGACCCGCTTCTATTCCGTTTACAGACGGCACTTACATCGGAGCTGTTTTAGATCGAAATGGTTTGCGTCCATCACGATATACGGTCACCAAAAATGGAAACGTTATTATGTCTTCAGAAACAGGTGTTGTTGATATTAAGCCCGAAAATGTGCTATATCACGGACGCTTAGAGCCGGGTAAAATGTTCTTGGTCAATATGAATGAAGGTAGAATTGTAAATGACGAAGAAATAAAAGAAAAAATAGCTACAAAATATCCTTATAGAAAATGGTTGGATGAAAATTTAGTGCACCTGAAAGCAATTTCAGCCAAAAGAGGACCTATAAAATATGATGAAATAGATCTTCAAAAGCGAAAAGTGGTTTTTGGCTACACTCAAGAAGATTTAAAAACCCTCATTAGGCCCATGGCGCAATTAGGTAAAGAGCCTATAGGTTCTATGGGAAGCGATGCACCTATCGCCATTTTATCTGAACGTCCGCAATTAGTGTATAATTACTTTAAACAGTTGTTTGCCCAAGTAACTAATCCGCCATTAGACGGCATCCGAGAGGAATTAATAACCGACATAAGCCTAACGCTCGGAAGCGATGTTAATTTGTTTGATATCAGTCCAGAGCATTGTAGAAAACTCAAAATTCAAAATCCGGTTATCTCAAAGCACGATTTAGATAAAATCAGAAACTACGATACCAATCCTAATTTTAAAGTGGAATCTATTTCCATTTTATATGAAGTTAATCGCGGGCTAAACGAACTCGAGGTCGCCTTAGAAAATTTAATGTCTCAAGCCTCAAAAGCTATTGATAATGGCGCAAATATTATTATTTTATCAGATCGCTATGTCGATGAAAATCACGCGCCAATTCCTGCGCTTTTAGCTTGTTCTTACGTTAATCACGCTTTGCATAAATTAGAGAAACGCTCAAAAATTAGTTTAATTATTGAGTCTGCTGAACCACGTGAAGTACATCATTTTGCCTTATTATTTGGCTTTGGAGCCAGTGCGGTAAATCCTTATATCGTCAATGAAATTGTACAAGAGCAGGTCAATGCTAAAGACGTCACCGATTTAGAATACCTAGAGGCCATAAAAAATTACAATAAAGCCATTGGAAAAGGGATTTTAAAGGTGATGAATAAAATAGGCATCTCTACTTTAAATTCGTATCGGGGCTCACAATTATTTGAG
>CAYMDB010000332.1:0-3834 GCA_964388865.1 uncultured Flavobacteriaceae bacterium | reverse complement strand
AGCTGTACGGCAACCATATCATAAGCTGGTGCCAAGCTATACTTCCCCGGCACCTCAGCAATCAATGAAAAGTTTTTTAAGTGCATATCATTGTTGCCAATAAGAAACGAAATAATAACCTGTTCATAGAAACGGATGATATCAATCAAGGGATTGTAGCCGTAGGCTTTTATTCCTTTTGCAATCTGCTCATACGACCCTCTGTATTTGTGTTCTGTTAAACGCTCTGTAAATTGACAAGCATCTTCCATGGCTAATTTGTTTCCATCAGGTGTACGATCTATTCGTCTTGTGAGATAAGCGAGTTCACCATCCTTCAAGGGAATTAATAAAAACGGTACCGTATCTGCACCACAGGCTTTTGCAAGATGCATGGATAAGGCTTCAATTTGTGGCATTTCAGGATATAGCGCAAAAGGTGGCTTTAATATAAATCGTCCATTTAAAGAACCAACAATGGTCAGGCGTTTGTCATTCTCCACTTCATTTTTAAATCCTAAGGACAACTTGGGTTGCACACCAGTAACGATTAAACGTTGTGCTATGTTCTCTTTGGCCAATTGGTCAATGTCAGACATTGCATACTCCAATTGCGTTACTGGTTCGTTCTCTTGCCAAAACGCTTTTAGGCAAGCCTCATGATATTGACGCTTATCGTCGTCAATAGTTTTATGACAGGCTAAACAAATCATATCTCCTGTACGCTTATATTGCCGATACAGTTACGACAAGTCGTTAGTAATAATCCCATACGGTCTCTGGGGTTGAGCTTCCAGTTTTTATGAGCGATATCGAGTAGCCAGCCTTCTGGAATTAAGCCATCAAAAAAAGGAAATTGGTATTCCGACTGAAACGCATTTTCCTGCAGTGGTAGTGATAGTGCTATTGCTATAGCGTTATCCTTATTCAAATAGCTTTCATCATAGGAAAAAAAATAGCCTTCGTCTGTTTCTTTCAAGATGCCGGCTTGCTCGTTATTTATCCAAATTGCTCCTTGCCGCATCGCTTATAGGTGTTGGGGTTAATGTATGACCAAAGAACTGTAATAACTGATTGACTTTATCTGTCATTACGTTTGGTTTACCTTGTTCTAATTCACGAAGGAAACGCAGCCCTATGCCTGTTAAATCTGCGAGATCTATTTGTGTATAGTTAGCCTCTTTTCGTCTGTTACGAACAAAAGTCGCTATGGCATTATTGCGGTCCCATTCTTTCATGATTATACCTTAATGGGTGCAATTTAGTGATTTTTATTGATAATATACCTTTAAGGGTGTAATAAATATAAATTAATGAATAAATATACCTTATAGGGTATAATGGATAGAGCGGACAAAGTGAGCATTGCAATACTTATTGCAGATCCCTTTAATAGCTTAGGATAAAAAGCGTTTTTAAGTAGCTCAAAAAATTAGGTTTTCGGTGGTTCACTTTTAGCTTTTTTTGCACCTCAACTACTTTAATACCTTCTAAAGCAATAGCCTCTAATTCTCACGCAAGCGAGCCATCTTCATCAAAATAAAAATGATGTTTCGGTAATGCTGTTATAATAGGTCGTTAATTTTTTCTACTATACTAATGTTTAAAGTATATTCAAATTAGTATGTATGCGCTCTGTTAAGTCGCTTCTTACTTTAGCTTTATTGGCATAAGTTTTCCATGATTTAACAACACTATTAATCTCGGTGATGATATTTTTACCTTTCTTAATAGTATTATCTTTTGCAATGGTCATTAAATCTTCTTGAGTAATATTAAGTCGCTTTCCGTTTACACTTAATGTTTGCTTATTTACCCAGTGGTTGGTTTCATCAAAAGAAAAACACAAATCATAAGCCGGTGATAAGCTCCATTTTTCATTTTGTTTTAATAAGAATGAAAAGTTCTTGGTATGATCGTCGTAATTGGTTGCCAACACATTAAAAACCATCCTACGAAACATTTCTTCGGCTTCAGGATACGTTAACCTTAACAGTCTCATGGTTTGGAATACTTGTTCATAGCTGTAACCATCCATATCATTAAAGTCGTAGTGCTGTAAACCACATAAGGATTGCATATGATGTTTGGTATTGCCTTCCCTATCAAAACGTTTGGTCATAAAATGTGCGCGACCGTTTTCTTCTAATAACTGGCACTCGCTTATATCAATACCGCAATCTTTTGCCATGAGGTAATAGGCATATTCTACACGACCCCAACCTGAACTTTCTCCAAATTGCGCATCGCTTACACCATCTAATTTTAACAACCAGTACTCAAAGCCTTTTGGTACATTCCCTTGACCAGAACGAATGTCTTGTGTTTTTGGATTGTAAGCAATCACCGCTTTTGGTCTTGCGCCACCTGCGGAAGTTCCTATTTTAAGAATCTCTTGCATTGCTGTTTCTTGCCCCTTATCCATATTGGTTAAAAAGTCTTCACGCTGACTCAACATCTTTTTTGCTACTTCTATTAAGCTATCCAACTCTAAAGAGAACGAATTTTTACTTGCTTTAATTTGAGCTGGTTCAAACTCTAAAGCGCCCATACCTCGGGTTCCAATAAAACATAGCTTTTCTACCGGATTCATGCTATTATCTGGCCTTCCTTGTTGTGCCAACCAAATATTAATTAAACGATTACCATATTTATCTGGCAATGCATCTGACAGTAGTCCAGGAAGTCCTTTAAACGTATCTTCTGTTTCGTTTCTTCCTTTACGCAATTCTGGGAAACTGTAAATAACAGAGCCATTTGCTGTAGGCATTTTAATAGGCGATACATCCCAACCTTTTTTTACGAAATTAGGATTGTACTGGAAGAAAGCTAACTGCTGGTCTTGATCCCAACGGACTGCACCCACCAATTCGCCCCATAATTTTATTTCGGCTGCATCTACCATCCTAAATTGTCTTCTTTGTTTGTTGTTTTGCTTTTATTACCGCTTGCACGTTCGCGCTGTTCTTTTTTTAATTTAGCATAGGCAAGTGGACTTATGGCTTCATTGACATGAAAATGATCCAACACATATAACACATCTAATGCTCTTAATAACTGAATAAGACTTGTTAGTGTTACGGAATCCCCATTTTCTATTTGACTGATGGTCCAACGGTTTAAACCAGAATCTGTAGCCAATTGTTCTTGGGTTTTGTTTTTGTTTAAACGCGTGTGTTTTATAAAACGACCTATTTGCGCTACGATGGCAAGATCTGTCATTTGTACCCAATCTGTGTTAGTATTTCCCATCATTATATGTTTTTTAATGACTTAATGCTAGTATTTCCCAACAAATATAATCATTTTAATTGTATTTAATATAATTTAAATGTTGGTATTTACCAACATTAAATACAAAAAATAAGCTTAATGTTGGTTTTTACTCTCATAATGGATAAAGCAGATAAAGTGAGCCACCTACAGCGGAGAAAAGTGAGCATTGCAATAAATACTGGAGATCCTTTTAATAGCTTAGGATGGAAAACGTTTTTAAGTGGCTTAAAAAATTAGGTTTTCGGTGGTTCACTTTGAGCATTTTTTTGCACCATTGATATGGTCTACGTATAAACTTGACATAAAATGAGGTTATTGTACATTACCCTGTGACTTTTTTTAAACATCTTATTTTAAAGTTATTTGTTTAGTTCATTACCAGCGCTAGCCATACGCTTCATAGTATCAAAAAAAGCAATCTTAAACGCATCGTCCTTAGCATAAAGTCTATACAAATCTAATTCTTGCTTTCGTTGCTTAGACATTACCTCATCTAGTATTTTTTGAAAGGCTAAGTTTTTATTTTGTTCGTCATTATTCTCAATAACCTTTAACTGAAAATCAGGGTGTGCTTGAATG
>CAYMDB010000331.1:0-3849 GCA_964388865.1 uncultured Flavobacteriaceae bacterium | reverse complement strand
CCACTAATCGGTTTTCAAAAGGTAAATTTTGCGATAATTCTGCAATGCTATCATCGCTTACGGCTAAGATATAAATGTCAGCTTTTTTAAGTTGATTTAAATCGTCAGTAATAGCCACGGAATTGGAATATGAGGATATTGCGGAAAAATTACGATTATACCATTGGGTTAAGGTAATTATTTCTGAATTCTGAAAGGCTTTAAACAAATGCGTAGCCACATTGCCAGCGCCAAGTAATACAACTGATATCATGTCGCAAAAATAATAAGTTTTAAGATTCTAGTATCATAAGTCACCTATTAAATGATAACTTTGACTGTATGGTTAAAAAAGATATTTCAACACGAGCGGATATTTTCCTTTTAGTATCTAAATTCTACGAGAAAGTACGAAAAGATGCCGTTTTAGGTCCTTTTTTTAACGATACTATTAGCGACTGGGATGCACATTTAGAACATTTGACCACCTTTTGGGAATCGAGTTTGTTTCTAAAAACTAAGTACTACGGGAATCCCCTTGAAGCACACGCAAAAGTTGATGCAGCGCATAATTACAGTATTACTGAAATGCATTTTGGATTATGGTTAAACCTATGGCTTCAAACTATTGATGAGTTGTATGCCGGGGATTACGCGGAAAATGCCAAACGTAGAGCGCGTAAAATGGGTTCGTTTTTGTATTTAAAAATTTTTGAAGCTAGACCTAAGTAAATTGTTAAACCTAACTTTCTTAAATTAGCGGCTTTAAATCCTAAAATCAGAAAATTACATGAAATTATTTAGAGAGTTTAAAGAGTTTGCCGTAAAAGGTAATATGATGGATATGGCCATTGGTATTATCATCGGAACTGCGTTTAATAAAGTTATAGATGTTTTGGCAAGGCAAGTGATTTTACCTCCTTTCTCCTTATTATCTGATGGTATCAATCTACAAAATAGAAAATTAATTCTAAGGGATGCCATAGTGAATGCCTCTGGGACTATAACAACAAGTGAAGTGGCGATAGCCTACGGAGCGCTTTTTGAAGTTTTTTTAGATTTTATAATCATTGGTTTTTCAATTTTTATCGTTGTTAAATTTATGAATAGACTCCGCGCCAAGGCACAAGACACCCAAGATGCTACAGTGGTGACACCACAAGACATTCAGTTGTTGTCAGATTTAAAAGAATTAATGAAGGAGCAAAGTCAATTACTGAGGGGAAAAGCAGCGAAATAAATTTTAAACTTCTCATAATTTTAACATGAATAGAAACGTCAAAAGACGATTCTAAATGCTCAAAAAGACTTATCTTTGCAACAGCTTAAATAGCACAGAAAATTATGCAAAAGAAAATCGCTAACCTCCTATTCTCCACAAGACTTACCGCTGTTTTATTTATTCTTTTTGCTGTCGCTATGGCCGTTGGGACTATCTTAGACAGAAACATGGGTACCTCGCCAACGCCATTAACAAGAAGGCTTATTTATAATGCCTGGTGGTTCGAAGCTATAATGGTGGTCTTTGTAATTAATTTTATTGGTAATATTTTTAGATACAAATTACATCGAAAGGAAAAATGGGCAACCCTTACACTTCATTTGTCCTTCATTCTTATTCTTCTCGGTGCGTTTATAACGCGCTATATTGGTTACGAAGGTATGATCTCTATACGAGAGGGTGCTACAGAGAGTGAGTTTCGTTCCCAAAAAACCTATATAACGGCTTATGTTGTGGGCGACTATGAAATAGATGGGGTCTTGCAGCGCTATAATTTTCAGCGAGATGTCGATTTTTCACCTCGATTAGATAATACGTTTGATGAAACTATTACTTACAATAATACTCCTGTAAATTTCAAACTTCAAAAGTTTATAACAGGCGCCGAAAAGGATATCGTACCTGATGAGTCTGGTGAAAGTTACCTCAAAGTTGTGGAGGCCGGAAATGGAATGCCTCATAATCACTTTTTAAAAGAAGGACAGGTTTCTAATTTACACAATGTCCTTATTACATTAAATAAATACCAAGAGGGTGCCATAAATATTTCAAACACTGAAGATGGCATATTTATTAATTCCCCCTACGAAGGTGAGTTTATGACGATGGCTACTGGTAACACAGGACGTTTGGTAAAAGACAGTTTACAACCATTGGTGTTGCGCTCGCGCTACGTTATTGGCAATATTCAACTTGTGTTTCCTAAACCTGTTGTAAAAGGTGTGTTTGATATTGTTAAAAAGCCAGCGATTTTAAAAAATGATGAAGACGGTATCGTTATGGATGTTACGGCGAACGGCGAAACCAAAACTATAAATCTTCTCGGTGGCAAGGGGTCTTACAATAAATTAGAAGAGATTGAAGTTGGCGGCTTAGAAATTGCAATGCAATATGGTGCACGAATAGAACAGCTCCCATTCGAAATTAAGTTGAATGACTTTATTGCCGAAAAATATCCAGGTACAGAAAAAGCTTATTCTTCTTACGAGAGCAAGGTTACTGTATTAGACAAAGAAAAGGGTGATTTTGACTACCACATTTACATGAATCATGTGCTAGACCATAGAGGTTATCGTTTCTTTCAGGCAAGTTTTGATCGCGATGAAAAAGGAACTGTACTTTCTGTAAATCACGATGCCTGGGGAACTTACCTAACTTATGCGGGGTATTTGCTCTTATATTTTGGTCTAATGGCAATTATTTTTGCTAAAAATACGCGTTTTGATGACTTGCGAATTAGATTGAATAAACTAAAACAGAAGAAAGCAACCATGACCACTGTTTTGCTGATGTTTTTAAGCCTTTCTGGTTTTGCACAAGAACATTCAGTTGATGATGGTCATGATCACAATCAAAAACCATCAAAATTTCAAATAGATTCTATTTTATCAGTTCATATTACACCCGAAGCGCATGCGGCTGAGTTTGGCAAAATGGTGATTCAAGATTATGGAGGTCGTATGATGCCCATGTATACTTATGCCTCTGAAATGCTGAGAAAATTAAGTAAGTCTGATGAATATGGAGATTTTAATGCGACACAAGTATTCCTTTCAATACAAGAGAGTCCTATGCTGTGGTACAATGTGCCTATTATTTATTTAAAACCAAGAAAAGGGGATACGATAAGAACGATCATAGGTTCACCATACGGAGAAAAATATACAAGTTTAGTTGATTACTTTACACCAGAGGGCAGGTATAAATTAGCACCATATTTAGAAGAGGCTTACAAAGCACAGGTGCCTAACGGATTTCAAAAAGAAATTAAAGAAACAGATCAGCGCGTCAATTTGCTTTACAATGCTATAGAAGGTCGTTCTCTTAAGATTTTCCCAGTGCCTGATGATGAAAATAACAAGTGGATTTCTGGCCTAGAGTTTAGAGAGGAAGGTTATCGCGAAAAAATAAAAGACACGCTTTACGGCAATTTTATTAACAATGGATTTAGTGCTTATTTAGTGACCTTAAATAACGCAAAATCTTCGGGCGATTATTCTAAACCTGAGGAATTGCTCCAAGGAATCAAGAAAACTCAAATGAAGTATGGCAGCAACGTTATGCTAGCAGACCAAAAGATTAAAACCGAAATCCTATACCACAAGTATGATGTTTTTAAAAAATTATATAGTTGGTATCTTTACGCGGGTACGGTACTGTTTATTCTTTTGATTGTTCAAATTTTTAAATTTAAAAGTAAGTCTATTCAATGGGCAGTAAAAACCTTAATTGGTGTGATTATAGCCTTATTTTTGTTGCATATGCTGGGTCTTGCTGTTCGTTGGTATTTATCGGGTCATGCCCCGTGGAGTGATGCCTATGAATCTATGATTTATGTGGCCTGGTCCGTGATGTTATTTGGTTTGCTT
>CAYMDB010000330.1:0-3850 GCA_964388865.1 uncultured Flavobacteriaceae bacterium | reverse complement strand
TAGCATTTTCAACCTATTGCACTGCACAAATTACCAAGTCTGAAAAAGACAGTTTATACATAAAACACGTAGAGGACCGCAAAGAACCCGACAAGGTTCTACACGCTGAGCCGCTTTTTATTGACCTCATAAGAGATTTAGGTGTTCGAAAAGGTGAAAAAGAATGGAACGTTGGATTTGGTCTCACAGACAATTTGAAATTTGACGCTTACGAAGCTCTAGTAGAGTATGAATGGGCACCCATAGATCGCTTAGGATTAGAGGTGGAGTTGCCTTTTACCTTTTACTCTAAATTAGATGACACTACACAAGAAGCAGTACCATCAAATCAATTGCACAGCATTAAAATTGCAGCACAATGGTCGTTTTTTGTGAGTGAGCCCATGGCAACGTCCATGGCAATTGGCTATATCAATGAGTTTGAATTATCGGATTTCAACAATTTTGGAAAACCTTTTATAAGGGGAAACATTTACAATCCCTTTTTGGTAGTGGCAAAACGCTGGGGCTCTAATTTTCATTCCTTAATTTATACGGGGCCGATGATTTCGCATAATTTTAGTACGGACAAGTTTAATACCACCTACGATATGCATACCAGTTTTCATTATATGATCACTGGTACAAGAAATTTTATCGGTGTAGAGTTTAATAAAAGCCTAGACGCTAACGACTTTGATATGACCATAAGACCTCAAATGCGATTAGGAATAGCCGAAAATCTTTTGATTGGTATTGTAGCAGGGATTCCTGTGAGCAGAGAAAACGAAAGATTTAGCACGTTTTTTAGAATAATTTACGAGCCAAAACACCATTAGGAACTATTAACACAAGATAGAGACAAGAGCATATTTTAGACCCTATAAAATGAGATTTAAAATTTGCTCTTTTGTGTTTTGAAGCGCGTAAAAAAGACGATAACCTTTTTAAGCCTGCGCTTACGCTTGTTTGTAATTCATGACAAAAACTAAATTCAATAAAACTATCTAAAAAGGCCCTTATCAATTCCATAGTGATTCAAACGACTTGAGATCAAGGATACTTTCCTTATTCAAAGTAAGTGAATCTCTCAAATAATTCACTGATGGCTATCTTTCTTTAGAAATCTAGTTTCTTGTAGATAATGATGTCGATTTCGCAGTATAAAATAATTTTAAAAAAATGGATATTCGTTCAAAAGGTAAATCCTGTCAGATTTTAAAAATATTTTTAGATTAATAGTAAAGTAAGGGATTTAAAAAGATTTCTTAAGGATTTTATTACCACCCTAATTTCAAAAATCATAAAGGGCTACAAATAGGGTAACTGTTATATGAGAAATTAAATGAATGAGGACAATATCTTTTTGAAATGCAGAGAATATTACAAACTCTTTCAGACAGTGAAGATACACGACATTTACGTTACAGAAATCGTACAGATTTAAAAAAAAATTCGTAAGTTCTTTATATTAAGGCACTTACGAATTTTTACAGCGGAGAAAGAGGGATTCGAACCCCCGGAGGTGTGACCCTCAACAGTTTTCAAGACTGCCGCATTCGACCGCTCTGCCATTTCTCCAGAAGAGCTCATCAGGTATTCCCTAATTGCGGGTGCAAATATACCACCCTTTTTGTTTCAGCCAAATATTTTTCTATAGTTTTTTCGCTTAATTCAAGATTATATTTCAAATGCTATATTAGGGTCCACTTCCGATGCGCTCTCAGCTTAAATGTCTGTAGAAACTGCAAAAACGACTTTAAATTCTATGCATTGGTAAGAAAACTATACGGATTTTTGTTTTATTTTTGACAAAATCAATGCGTTTCATGAAACTATTATTTGCCTCAGCTCTAATTCTTGTGGGTTCTTGTGCTACCTTAAGACATAGCAAAAAAATCAACGATCTTGAAAATAGCATTATTTATGAGGATAAAGTTTTGGTCGAAAAATATCTAAACACCATTACTCCAAAAGATCTGCAGCTGCATTTAGAAGAAGTGTCTTCCGATAAATATAATGGAAGAATGACAGGTCAAGAGGGTCATAATCTTGTTTGCAATTATATTAGAACTTTTTATAAATCTCAAACTATAAGCGCTCCAGAGGCGCATCCCGATTATTATCAAATTGTTCCAAAAAGCACCTTACCAGATGGATTAAATGCCTCTCAAAATATTATTGCGTATATCGAAGGTTCAGAATTTCCTCATGAATATGTCTTCCTCACTGCGCACTCTGATCATGAGGGCATTGTTGATGGTGAAATTTACAACGGTGCAGATGATAACGGTTCGGGTACTGCTGCAGTTTTAGAAATGGCAGAAGCTTTTAATCTCGCTGCGAAAGATGGTTACCAACCAAAGCGCAGTATTGTATTTTTACATGTCACTGGCGAAGAAGTAGGTTTACATGGCTCGAGGTATTATACTGAAAATCCTATTTTTCCAATAGAAAATACCATTGCAACTTTAAATATGGATATGGTAGGTCGTGTTGACGATATCCACAAGGACAACGAAAATTACGTCTACATCATAGGCTCAGATAAAATAAGTACCGAACTCGATTTTATTGCAAAAAAAGCGAATAGCACGTTTACAAAACTAAATCTCGACTATACCTATAACGCGGATAGCGATCCAAATCGCTACTACTACAGATCCGATCATTACAATTTTGCGCTTAAAGGTGTTCCTGTTATTTTCTTTTTTAATGGCGAGCACGAAGATTACACCCAACCCACAGACACGGCAGATAAAATTAATTACCCCATATTGACAAAACGAGCACAACTCATCTTTGCGACAGCCTGGTATTTAGCCAACTCTAACAAACGACTAAACGCAGAGATTCTCTAAAGTTAAACTTTGTTAAAAGACATTTTAACACCACTTAAAAATGTGTCAATTTTTGTAGTTTTAGAGATTGGCTCAGTAAAAACAAATGAGCCTAGCTTCAATAAACAACTCAATAACTTTTTTATTAAATGAAAAAACTACTCTTAATTTTTTGTGCGTCTAGCTTAATATTTAGCTGCGGTAGTCGACCAGAACAGCATCTAACTTCCGATAAACCAATTGAAACTATTGCAGTTAACCCTTCTTTGTATGCAAGTACTATTACTTCAGAAGAATTAAAAACAATGCTCTACTCCTATGCTTCAGATGAATTTGAAGGCCGAGAAACCGGTGAAAAAGGTCAGAAATTGGCTGTTGAATACTTAAAAGCACACTACAAATCTTTGGGTATTCCATCTCCTTTGGGTGGTGATACTTATTTTCAAAATGTACCTCTAGTGAAACAAAAAGTAGCTCAAGCTAAGCTGACGGTCAATGGCACGGCATTTAATAGTTTTGAAGATCACATCGTATTGGCTATTTCTGAATCTATGGATATCTCTATTAATGATATCGTTTATTTAGGTTACGGAATTGATGCAGACACTTATTCTGATTATAATGATGTAGATGTCGAAGGAAAAGTAATCTTAGTGAAGTCCGGCGAACCAAAAGATGAAAATGGCAATTATAAAACCTCAGGTACTTCTGAAGAAACAAAATGGTCTAGTGGCAGACAGTCCATGTCCAGCAAAAGAGACGCTGCTATAAAACACGGAGCTAAAGTGATGCTTTTTATGGATGACGCTGCGCTTACAAGCTATTCCCCATACCTTAAACGACAATTTGAAGCTGGCACCTCTGGCCGACTTAGCCTAAAAGGCAATGACGCGGCAATGGTAATGCTTATGATTAGTGAAAATTTGGGTAAAGCGATACATCCCTCAATTCTTGAAGCGCAAAAGACGGAAATGTTAACTACTGATTTGAATTTAATTATAACACACAATTCTGATAATGTAAATTCTGAA
>CAYMDB010000329.1:0-3853 GCA_964388865.1 uncultured Flavobacteriaceae bacterium | reverse complement strand
ATATATAACATTTGTTATATTATAAAATAACATTTATTGTATATTTGCAGACGATTGAGGTTTATTCCAAATAAAAAACAATCACTTTTAATTTTGCTTTTTTTATGAAAGGAGCCGACTTAAAAAATGTTCTGAATCAGGACAGGCCATTAGTGATCCAATGTTAATTTAAATGAAGATATGAATTCGAGTAATAAAGGTTTTGACGTGCTGCTTGATGGAAGAATAAGTAAATCGTTAGCGTTTACAAAAATTGAAAGAGAACGACTTGGGTTAAGAGGTTTGCTGCCATACTCTATTGTTGGTCAAAATATTCAAGTGAAACGGGTTATGGAAGGGCTTCGTCGTAAAGCTTCTAACATTGAACGTTACATTATGCTTTCGGCTTTACAAGATCGAAATGAAAAGTTATACTTCAGAATTTTAAGTGAATATATTGAAGAAATTATGCCTATTGTATATACACCGACGGTAGGACAAGCCTGTATAGAATTTTCGCATATTTTTAGACGTTCTAAAGGGTTTTATATCACACCTGACGACAAAGGAGAAATACTAAAAATTCTTGATAACTGGCCTTCTAAAGATATTCGCGTTATCGTAGTAACGGATGGGCAACGCATATTGGGCCTCGGAGATTTGGGGGCTAATGGCATGGGTATTCCAATTGGTAAGTTAGCGCTATACACGGCATGTGCAGGGATTCAACCCAGCGAATGTTTGCCCGTGATGCTCGATGTTGGCACCAATAACCAAGAGATACGGGAAGATATCTTGTATTTAGGATATCCTAAAGAGCGCATTGTGGGAAAAGACTACTTTGAACTTGTTGATGAATTTGTCATGGCTGTTCAAGTAAAATATCCTAAAGCGCTCATTCAGTTTGAAGATTTTTTAACCCCGAATGCCTACGCATTACTGCATAAATACAAAGAAAAAGTTCTGTGTTTTAATGATGATATTCAAGGAACCGCAGCCGTGGCATTAGCTGGTTTATATGCTTCCACACGACTCACTCAGAATAATTTTTCAGACCTGCGAATTATGTTCTTGGGAGCGGGTTCGGCAGCAACGGGAATTGCAGATCTTTTGGTGTTGGCCTTAGTAAAAGAAGGCATGACAACACAAGAGGCCAGAGAGCGTTTATGGTTTGTTGATATTAATGGTTTGGTTGTTGAAGATAGAGAAGATTTAATGCCACATAATTTACCTTATGCACATCCGCACAAACAATTAGATTTTATACATTCTATCAGCGCCATAAAACCACATGTATTAATTGGAGCAACGGGTGCTTTTGGTGCCTTTACTAAAGAGGTGATAGAACTGATGAGTGAAATTAACGAAAGACCGGTGATTTTTGCTTTATCAAACCCCACGTCAAAAGCAGAATGCACAGCTCAGCAGGCTTATAACTGGAGTCACGGCAAAGCTGTTTTTGCAAGTGGTAGTCCTTTTGATGCCGTCCGTTTAAATGATAAAGTCTTTTACCCGGCACAAGGAAACAATGCTTATGTCTTCCCAGGAATGGGCTTAGGTGTTGTTATGGCTGAGGCGAAAACAATTCCAGACCCCTTATTTTTGGTCGCTGCAAAAACACTTTCTGAAATGGTAAGTGATAAAAATATAGAAGACGGTGCCCTATATCCACCTTTAAATGAAATTAGAGTTATTTCCCTAGAAATCGCAATCTCCGTTGCCGCAAAAGCTTATGAATTAGGTGTGGCGAGAAATACAAAACCTAAAAACTTAAGACAGGCCATTAAAGACTACATGTACAACCCACACTATTAAACCCTATTTTTTGATGATTAATTTTAGGACCTTATGAAAAAAGGAACCAAGCTTTATAGTATTGTAAAACTGAAATGCCCGCGTTGTCATGTTGGAGACTTATTTACAAATCCGGGATTACTCGTATTTTCAAGAATTTTGGAGATGCCTGATCAATGTCCACATTGCCATCAAGATTTTAAGCTAGAACCTGGCTTTTATACTGCCGCTTTATGGATTAGTTATCCGATGGTGCTTTTGGTGTTTGTTCCTTCAATCATCCTCGGCTTTTCATTAGACGACCTTCACGGCTTTTTTAAATTTCTTTACCCCGTAATAATCTTGTTTTGCTTTGTCTTACAAATTCCTGTAATGCGATTAGCAAGAGCTATTCTGTTAAATATGACCATCAATTACCACCAAAAATAAATATTATTTATGGCCACTTCAGCATTTTAAAAGCTTGAAGATCTGTCATTATTAAAAAAATCATCACATAGTATGAAAAACGTATTTCAAACGATAGTAACCACCAGTTTTAGTCTCGCTTTACTATTAAGCTTAAGTTGCACGGAACAGCAAAAGGAAGTAACACCAGACTTGGCTGAACATTCAGTAGAACGCCTTTTAGAGGGAAACCTGAGGTTTAAAGACAACCATCCTCTGCATCCAGACCAAACCTTAGAGCGACTAAGAGCCCTAAAAAAGGGGCAACAGCCTTTTGCAGTTATTGTGAGTTGTTCAGATTCTAGGGTGCCGCCTGAGTTGATATTTGACCAAGGTCTTGGTGATTTATTTGTTATTAGAAATGCAGGTAACATTATATCCGATTATGAATTGGGCAGCATTGAATACGCTGTTGAGCATCTTGAAACTAAATTAGTTGTAGTTTTAGGGCATAAAGAGTGTGGCGCAATTGGAGCCTTTATTGAGCATAAAAATGATAGTTTACAAAGTCATATTCAAAACATAATTAATTATATAAAACTTGAGCCTGAAGAAATGGCTATTAATGACACCATAACAAATTATTACCAACAATCCATTCGGGCCAATGTTTTACACGGCGTTAATGTCATTGAACATTCTGAGCCTGTTTTAAAAGAATTTTTACACGAGGGCAAAGTTGAAGTAGTGGGCATGTTATACGATATTGAAACCGGTAAAATAGAAGTTATAAAAAAATGAAAAATAAAGAGTTTATTCCCAAATTTTTTTCGCTCATAAAAGAGGGCATAGGTAAAAAGCAGCTTTCAAAAGATATACTATCCGGAATTATTGTAGGTATAGTCGCCTTACCATTGGCCATTTCTTTTGCCATTGCCTCAGGGGTTTCACCAGAAAAGGGAATTCTTACGGCAATTACTGCAGGTCTCGTTATATCGCTGTTTGGGGGAAGTAGGGTGCAAATTGGTGGACCAACAGGCGCTTTTATTGTTATCGTTTATGGCATTGTGCAAGAGTTTGGAACCGACGGCTTGGTTATTGCCACTTTTATGGCTGGTTTTATCATCATTGGATTTGGCTTAGCGCGCCTCGGTAATTTACTAAAATATATACCCTATTCTCTTATTGTAGGTTTTACAAGTGGTATTGCTCTGATTATTTTTTCTTCACAGATTAATGATTTTTTCGGACTTCATTTAGCAAAAGTGCCCGCAAATTTTATTGATAAATGGGCCTTGTATTTTAACAATTTTCAAAAAATAAATGGCTATGCTATAGGTATTGCTCTAGCTACGATACTGATAACGCTGTATTTTCAAAAGCTAGTTAAAAAAATTCCAGGATCTATAATCGCTATTGTGTTGACCACTCTTGTGGTGCAATATTTTGAGCTTCCTGTAGATACTATTGAGAGTAATTTTGGAACTATTCCTAATAAATTAGGCGTACCGCATATTCCAAAAGTTGATTTTGCAACCATCCAACATCTTATTCAACCCGCATTTGCCATTGCAATTCTCGGAAGTATAGAATCCCTTCTTTCGGCTGTAGTGTCTGATTCCATGATTGGCGGTAAACACCGTACAAACATGGAGTTAGTAGCTCAAGGTGGTGCAAATATTGTATCTGCTCT
>CAYMDB010000328.1:0-3909 GCA_964388865.1 uncultured Flavobacteriaceae bacterium | reverse complement strand
CAGAGCAGTATGGGTATTATATAGAATACCATCCAAAACCATTAGGAAAAGATATGGATTGGAATGGTTCTGGTATGCACGCCAATTTCTCTAACTCAACATTGAGAACTTGCGGAAGCCGAGAGGTTTATGAAAAGATATGCGAAGCATTTAGACCCGTTGTTAAAGAGCACATTTCGGTTTACGGTGAGTTTAACGACCAGCGTTTAACGGGTGCTCATGAGACAGCATCGATTCACGACTTTAGTTATGGGATTTCTGATCGTGGTGCTTCTATTCGTATTCCGATTATTACCGTAGAAAAAGGTTGGAAAGGCTGGTTAGAAGATAGAAGACCTGCTTCTAATGCCGATCCATATAAGGTAGCGGGAAGAATTGTTAAAACCGTAAAAGGCGCGAAGATTTAAGACCTCGTGCTTTTCGAAAAATAAAAGGAACTTGTAAAGAAATTTACAAGTTTTTTTATGCCTTTATTGGAAGTTTAAAACGACAAAAACAATGTACGCTCCCAATAGTAAAGCGCCACCTAGTCGGCCAATTTCAAAACGTTTGGGTATGAGCATCATCGGTATAAGAATAGCTGCAAAACCTATCATCCAAAATATATTAGTCGATAAAATTTCTGGTGTGTTAGGATTTACAACAATAGGTGTTATCATAGCTGTTAAACCTAAAACCGAAGCGATATTAAAAATATTAGAGCCAATTAAATTTCCTAAAGAAATAGCCTTCTCGGCCTTAAGAGCTGCAATCACGGAAGCTGCTAATTCTGGAACACTCGTTCCAATAGCAATAACTGTTACCGATATGGCATAATCACTTATTCCAGCAGTTTTAGCTAGTGCTTTTGCTCCTTGAACCAACCATTCTGATCCAAAATACAAACCCGCAGCTCCAATTAAAAGCCATATTATAATTTTAAAATTAGATACCTCAGCTAAGGCTTCGTCAACTTCCTCTAAATTTAGCACCGTATTTTTTCTTGAACTTCTTATGAGAATAATTAAAAAAACAAGAAGGGCCATAAACATAATCGCCCCCTCAAAAGCCGTAAGTAAACTATCGTTTTTCAGAAAAAAATACAAGGCAAAAGAGACCAGCATCATCATTGGCCAATTCAATTTATAGAAATCTTCATCTACAACTAACGGAGAAATGATGGCCGTAATCCCTAAAACTAAACCGATATTGGCAATGTTCGATCCAATGACATTGCCTAGAGCTATATCAGGCACCCCGTCTAATGCGGCTTGTAAACTGACTAAAAGCTCTGGTGCAGATGTTGCAAATGATACCACCGTCATACCAATTACTAGCTTTGAAATTTTTAGCTTAAACGATAGCCCAACTGAGGCTCTCACTAAAAAATCACCACCAACAACCAACAAGGCTAAACCTAAAATAACAAGAACTACACTCATCCTTTTCTATAATTAGTACTTACAGCAACTCATAAACAACGAAAATAACATTTCATAAGCAAACCGATTACAAACCAAATTATCATTACAGAATAAATTAAAGGTTTTCACTTTGGAAAACACTTTTGAAGACAATCTTAATTTCGTCATCGGTTTTTATAACTCCGAAAAGTGCTTTTGGAGGTTCAATGTTATAATCTGTCATATGCACTATTTTTTCACCTTCTAAGGTCACCTGGTTTTCTGAACGCCTTAATAAAAAGCTGATAGGGATTAATTTTCTTATCCCGCGAATAGTCATCTGTCCTTTTCCGACAATTTGATAGCTTTGAGCTGTTATTTTCTCTAAGGAATCAACCCACAACAAATTAAAATCTATAGTATCATAGACTTCTGCCTTAAGAGCTTTGCGCATATCCTTATTCATTCCAGATTTTCCACTTTCTAAAGCATTGGAATATATGAACATGCACAATGTTTTAATGCTGAAGCTTTTTGAACTATCCAATTTGAGCATTCCCCGTTGTTTTTCCGCATCCACCTGCCAGTCGTGAAGTGTGGATGTTCCATGAACTTCTAACACCGATAATTCTGAAATTAGTTTAAAAGATTGAGAACAAACGATTTCAACTGAGATTAGACAAGTCAAAATTACAATTCTTAAGAATAAAGGTGATTTAAGTAACTGTGGCATTATTATAGATTTTAAACAAAACAAAGATTGAATAAAAATTGCTTCTTTAAGCAATCCATTTTAATATTATAAAGATAGGATTATTCCATAAAAAAAGCCAAAGCGATTAACTTCGGCTTAAATTTTAAGTATTTTATGCTGCTAATTATAGGTAGACGTTGCAACCTCAAAGTTGGCATCTGTAGCCGCCAAATAGCGCTCGGCATCTAAAGCAGCCATGCAGCCTGTCCCTGCAGCCGTAATAGCCTGACGGTAAACATGGTCTGCAGCATCACCACATACAAAAACCCCTTCAACATTGGTTTTACTGGTTCCTGGCACCGCATTAATAATATAACCCGTTTTATCGAGATCTAAATAGTCCTTAAAAACATCAGTATTAGGTTTATGACCAATAGCCACAAAGAAACCTGTTGCTGGAATCTCGTGTTTTTCCTTAGTTAAGTTATTAAAAACTCTCACACCGGTCACCACTTGGCCGTCGCCTAGAACCTCATCCGTCTCTGTATTAAATAGTATTTCAATATTCTTGGTGTTCTTCACGCGGTTCGCCATAATTTTAGAAGCTCTAAAGTCATCACGTCTTACCAGCATGGTCACTTTTTTGCAAAGTTTAGACAAATAATGCGCTTCTTCGCAGGCCGAATCACCAGCACCGACAATTACAACGTCTTGATTTCTATAAAAGAAGCCATCACAAATAGCACAAGCCGAGACTCCACCTCCTAACTTTAAATATTTTTGTTCAGAAGGTAAATTCAAATATTTTGCAGATGCCCCTGTTGAAATAATAATGGTAGAGGCGTGTATTTCCTTTTCGCCGTTCACCCAAGCCTTGTGTATATCTCCAGAAAAATCAACTTTAGTAATCCAACCATGACGTACATCAGTACCGAAACGCTCCGCTTGCTTTTGCAGTTCTATCATCATTTCTGGTCCGGTGATGCCATCTGGATACCCCGGAAAATTCTCAACCTCATTTGTTGTTGTTAATTGGCCACCTGGCTGCTCTCCTTGGTATAACACAGGGAACATATTTGCTCTAGAAGCGTAAATAGCTGCCGTGTATCCTGCAGGTCCAGACCCAATAATTAAACATTTTACTTTTTCAATTGTATCAGACATATCTTGTAGTTTAGTACACAACAAAAGTAGGATTTTTGTTGGAATCCTTACAGAGAAGTTATCAACACTTCATCTGTAAATTCAAATAAAACAAGACCTTTTGAATTTAAATGATACCCTTGAGACACTTAAAGCCTTTTAAAAAATTCAAATAAAATCTCAATTAAATATCCTTACAGCTTTTCTCAACGTATCTCTTTACACATGAAGAGTTCAGATTTCGTTAAACTAACTCCTTGATTTTTTGCTTGCGAACCGTCGCACTTGTTTTCTTATCTGAAGTTGCTATCCATTGTAAGGACCTCTTGTATTTGAATATGATATTGTCTTGTTTAGGATCTATTACCATTAGATAAATCCATTCATTATCTGACAGTGTTTTTAAATTGGTATTTCGTGTTAAAATTTCAGAAACCCTATGAATTGGGGCTTGAATCATCACCGATAAACGCAAGGGTTGATGGTACATATTTTCGTCCGATCTAAACAAGGACTGCAGTGGTAATCCCATTTTAAGATCTCCCCCATTTCCTTGTACCACACCAAACTTACCTGTAATATTGTGTGTAATCTTTGTACCACCGCCAAAAGTTGTATTATCTACAGTTGAAAAATAATCATTGTTGTCCGATAAAACATTTTAAAAGTGGGATTTCCAATACAGGATTT
>CAYMDB010000327.1:0-3917 GCA_964388865.1 uncultured Flavobacteriaceae bacterium | reverse complement strand
GAAAATGTCCATCCAAAAACAGACGTGTCAGCACCAGTTGTTGCGGCACCTGCATTGGCGATACCAGAGGCATTATTGGTAAATTTTACTTCATCACCAGGTAAAGCGCCCTCAAGGAGATCATCTATGACTACATTACCTGGTAATACAACTTGCCAATTTGAAAATGTAATATTATCATTTGCCAATTCTGTTTGAGAATCACCACCATTAATTTTAACTCTAGACAGTTCACCAAAATCGTACACTAAAATATTCTCTAAATTAGCAACTACACCGTCTCTTAAATCTGCAATTTTACTGTTCGTAGTTGGCGCGCCTATTAAAGTTATATTCTTTAGAGTGAAACCACCAGCAGTAGCAGTTGAACCTTCAGGACCGTCTAATTCTAAACCTGTTCCTGATTCACCAATTTGAATAACAAGACCATTGGTTAAGGTACCAGACCAATCTTGATCACCATCAAAACCGTCATCACCATGTGCGTACGTAATAAGGTTAGTACAATTCACTGTGCCACCAAACCATTCGAAACCGTCATCTTGATTAGCAACGACTTCTAAGTTTTCCATAATAGTGCCATTACCAATAGCACCTAGAGTGATACCGTTGATTTCATTATCTGGAGCAATTGCAACACCCCCATGTCTAACAGAGATATATCTGTAGATACCTGAGTTATCGCTTGGATTTGTACCACCATACTGACCAAACGGATCCGTTGCAGGGATACCTTCAATTTGAGCAGTCTCAACATCACCACTAACAGAAATTGGTGCACGTCCTAAGATAATTAGACCACCCCATAAACCAGTGTCATTTATTGTAAGATTTGGTGAGTTAATTTGGCCTGGCTCAATATTGTCTAATACAGAAGTCATGATAATAGGCTTAGCAGCTGTTCCATTTGCTTCGATTTTACCACCTTGGTCAACAACTAAAGCCGATGCTAATGATCCTTGACCTTGAGCCCCTTTAATAATGGTACCGGCATCAATAGTTAGGGTAACACCTTCATCTACTACCACTTTTCCATTGATGACATAAATGTTGTCAGCAGACCACGTTTCATTGGCGTCAATCAAACCGAATTTTTGAACTAGTTGTGGATCGGTTGTTCCACCACCGCCGCCACCGCCGTTGTTATTGTTGTCGTCATTACTACTACAGTTAACTACAAATAACGCAAGTGTTATAAGAGTAAAAAAGTTTTTAATTGTTCTCATTTGTTTAAAATTTGTTCATTAATTATTGATGGCACAAATAAACTACATAATATTAAAGTGTTTTGAAATATGATATTAAACCTTGGTTAGTTAAAGGTTATTAAAAAGTTAAACGAAAACAGATTTTATGTTAAAAACAAAACATTGAGTTAACATTGGTTTTAAAGCCTTGGTAGCTTGGTCGTTTTAAGCTGCAATTAGTATCTTGCAGTTCAAAAATTTATGGAAATGACCTGGGAACAACTACTCTCATTAAAACGCTTTGGCGATACCAATAAAAGACTGCGAAAAGAACAAGATGAAACACGCTTGGGTTTTGAGGTTGATTACGATCGTATTATATTTTCTTCTGAGTTTAGAGGACTCCAAGATAAAACTCAAGTGGTGCCATTGTCTAAAACCGATTTTGTGCATACACGCCTTACACACAGTTTAGAAGTGAGTGTTGTGGGGAGATCCTTAGGAAGAAAAGTAGGCCAAATGTTACTGCAGAAGCATCCGCATTTAGAAAATGTGCATGGTTACACTATGAACGATTTTGGCGCCATCGTAGCTTCAGCGGCTTTAGCCCACGATATAGGGAATCCGCCTTTTGGGCATTCAGGTGAAAAAGCCATGGGGTCGTATTTTAAAACTGGGGAAGGAATCCGTTTTAAATCTTATTTAAGCGATAAGGAATATCAAGATTTATGCGATTTTGAAGGCAATGCTAACGGCTTTAAAATTCTTACCGAAAGTAGAGCGGGCAGAGAAGGCGGTTTACGCCTAAGTTACGCCACCCTAGGAGCCTTTATAAAATACCCGAAGGAATCGCTTCCAAAAAAACCGAGCAACCATATTGTAGATAAAAAATACGGTTTTTTCCAAAGTGAAAAGGCCATGTTTAAAGATGTTGCACTAGAATTGGGTCTGCTAAAGCGAAGTGACCAACACCTCAGCTTTCAAAGGCATCCTTTGGCCTATTTAGTGGAGGCGGCAGATGATATTTGTTACACCATCATCGATTTTGAAGATGGCATCAATCTCGGACTTATTCAAGAAGAATACGCTTTAGAGTATTTAATTAATTTGGTACGAGAGAAAATCAGGACTAAAAATTACAATGCCTTAAAAAACACAGAAGACCGGGTGAGTTATTTACGTGCCCTTGCCATAGGTACTTTAATTGACGAGGCGGCTACCTTGTTTATGAAACACGAAGACGCTATTTTGGCTGGCAAGTTTGAAACAGCCTTATTAGAGGTGAGCCAGTATAAGGCACAGATTAAAGATATTATTGATATCAGTATAAAAAATGTGTATCGCTCAAAAGAAGTCATTAACAAGGAAGTTGCAGGCTATGAAATTTTAAACCAACTTCTCAATGCCTACGGGAAAATGGCATTTAATTATTTTGAAGGTAATCTATCTACCTACGACCAACTGTTGCTAAATATTCTGCCAGAAACTGTAAAATTGTCAAATACCGATTTATATCAGAATCTGGGAGCTATTTGTTTGTATATCTCAAAACTATCAGATACAAATGCCATGCTTCTACATCAGAAATTAAAAGGACAAATCTTACAATAAAAAACACTTAATCGAAATTATTTGTTTATTAGCAGTATATTTCGTTCTTTTATAGGGTCAATAAGTCTAAATAACCTACTTATGAGAAATAATATACTTGGAGGCTTGGTGATCTTCTTCGTTGTTGTCACCTGCTTATTATTACTAGATGATATTACAAAGCCTAGTGAATCGCAAACGACTATCGAAACGACTCAGGTAGATCAAGAGGAAAATCAATCTAATTTAGCCATTGTTGAGCCTCAAGACTAATTCTTCAATAGTCTTCTTAACAGACAAAACATCCAATTGCTGAAGCTGTTGTAATTGGTGAACCTCGCCATGTTCAATAAATTTATCCGCAATACCTCTTACAATAATCTTGTGTTTATAGTTATGCGCATTAGCAAAGGCTAAAACAGAACTTCCAAAACCACCCATAATGCTGCCATCTTCAATGGTAATTATCGCTTCGTAGTTTTTGAAGATGATATGCAGCAGCGCTTCGTCCAAAGGTTTTACAAACATCATATCGTAATGCCCAATAGGTTCCGAATCTTCAAAAGATAGAATGGCATTTTCAACTGTTTTTGCCATAGTACCAATGCTCAGTATGGCAACACGCTGTCCTTTTTTAAGTGTTTCACCTTTTCCAATATCGATTCGTTTAAAAGGCTGTTTCCAATTTAAAAGATGACCGCGTCCACGAGGATAACGGATGGCAAGAGGAAAATCAATCCCCAACTGCGCGGTGTACATAATGTTGCGCAAAGCTATGGCATCTCTCGGAGCAAAAATCACGAGATTGGGAATACAATTTAAATACGCCAAATCAAACACTCCATGATGTGTGGCGCCATCTTCACCAACTAATCCGGCGCGATCTAAGCAAAAAATAACAGGAAGATTTTGTAAAGCCACATCGTGTATAATTTGATCGTAAGCGCGTTGCAAAAAGGTGGAATAAATATTACAAAACGGAATCAAGCCTTGGGAGGCCATACCAGCGGCTAAGGTCACGGCATGCTGCTCGGCAATTCCCACATCAAAAGCACGCTCGGGAATAAGATCCATCATATATTTTAAAGAACTACCACTTGGCATTGCGGGCGTAATCCCAATAATATTTTTGTTTTTTAG
>CAYMDB010000326.1:0-3942 GCA_964388865.1 uncultured Flavobacteriaceae bacterium | reverse complement strand
GTTTTTACGAAACGGATGTAGAATGGCGACGGCAGGCGAATTTACCTTACGTGCTTTTTTAAATGGCAAACTCGATTTGAGTCAGGCTGAGGCTGTGGCCGATTTAATTTCAAGCGATAATGCCGCCTCTCATCAAATTGCGATGCAGCAAATGCGTGGTGGTTTTTCTTCTGAAATCGCCAAGCTGCGGGAAGAGCTCCTCAATTTTGCATCTTTAATTGAGTTAGAATTGGACTTTGCCGAAGAAGATGTAGAGTTTGCGGACCGAACTCAATTTAAACAACTTATAGAACGCATAACGTTTGTTTTGAAGCGTTTAATCGATTCGTTTGCGGTGGGTAATGTCATTAAAAACGGTATTCCTATTGCCATAGTGGGTGAGCCTAATGTTGGTAAATCTACTTTATTGAATGCTTTACTGAATGAAGATCGCGCTATAGTTTCTGAAATCGCCGGCACCACCAGAGATACCATCGAAGATGAAATTTCTATTGGTGGTATTGGATTCCGATTTATCGATACAGCGGGCATCCGAGAAACCAAAGATGTTGTTGAAAGTATTGGCATTAAAAGGACTTTTGAAAAGATTGAACAGTCACAAGTCACAATATATTTAAGCCCTCTAATCCCTAAAGGGGGCATATTAAACGAGGAAACGATAAGGTTAGTTAAGTTGGATGTTGAACGCATAAAAAATCAATTTCCACTTAAACCACTCATTGTTGTTGGTAATAAGAAAGATTTATTATCCGAGTCTGAAATTGCTATGATTCAAAATCAGATTCCTAACATCCTACTCATCAGTGCAAAGGAAAAGATTGGAATAGATGATTTAACAAACCAATTGCTTTCGTTTATTAATACAGGTGCCCTAAGAAACAACGAAACCATCGTTACTAATGCGCGTCACTACGATGCTTTAAACAAGGCTTTCGAGGAAATTCAGAAAGTGAAATACGGATTAGAATCTGATCTTTCAGGAGATTTATTGGCTATTGATATTCTTCAGGCCTTATATCATTTTGGGGAGATTACAGGTGAAATTACCAATGATGATTTGTTGGGTAATATTTTTGCTAATTTTTGTATTGGGAAGTAACTTACCTTCCTTTGATTGTTAAATTGCTGTTTTTCTTGACTTTATATTCTTTTGCTTTTTGCTTATTTGCCTTTTTTTCATTATGTTTGTTGTATATCTGTTGCTTTAAATACGGATTTGTTGCCCAAATCTGTTGGCGAAAATATAGGCGAAATGATGCACCATATCGCCCCATGTTGCACCATAATGCTACTTAAAGCACCATTTATGAGCAGTAATTTATACATTCCAAAAACCTGTAAACATTGCGGAAATGCCTTTACAGCGCGCACAACAGTAACCAAGTACTGTGGAGATACTTGCGCTAAAAAAGCCTATAAGGCCAGAAAGCGTAAAGAAAAAATTCAAGTGACTCTTACCGAAGCCATGCAGCAGCAAAAAGAGGCCGTTCAAATTCCAAATCCGAACGCAGTAAATAACAAAGATTTTTTAAGCGTTACTGAAGCTTCACAATTAATTGGTGTTAGTAGGTGGACCATTCAAAGAATGATTCAACAAGGGCGTTTAAAAGCTGTCTCTTTTGGAAGAAAACGTATTGTAGCCAGATGGCAAATAGAAAACCTTTTTAATTAGCATCCTATGAAAGTGACATTAAGATAACGCAAAAAGAATGATAAAATAAGTCTGTATTTAGATTACTATCATAAAGGAAAACGCAAAACCGAGTATTTGCGCTTATACCTTACCCCTAATCCTAAAACCAAAACTGAAAGAGAGGTTAATAAGAAAACCAAGCAATTAGCTGAAACCATTTGCGCACAACGTCAAATAGAAATACAAAACGGTATTTATGGGTTCCAAGATATTGAGAAATTAAAAGGGAGTTTTATTACTTATGTAACAGCATTAGCAGAGAAAAAGAATACAAGCTCTGGAAACTATGGTAATTGGAACAGTATGTTAAAACATTTAAAAACCTTTTGTGCAACGGATGTTAGTTTTCAAGATTTAGATAAATCATTTGTAGAAAGGTTTAAAGTGTATTTAGATAAGGATGCTATAGGAAGAGCAGGTAAAAAATTATCCCAAAATTCTAAATATTCATATTACGGAAAATTTAATGCTGCATTAAAACAAGCGGTTAAAGATGGAATTTTAAAAATGAATCCTGCCAATGGTGTGGAGTACTTTAAACAAGGAGAACCTCAACGGGAGTTTTTAACACTCGATGAATTACAAAAAGCAGTTAACACAGAATGCGAGTTGCCACTATTGAAAAATGCTTTTATTTTTTCTGCACTCACTGGATTGCGTTGGTCAGATATTGAAAAATTAGCGTGGTCAGAAATCCAACATTCTAAAGAAATGGGATATTATATTCGTTTTAGACAAAAGAAAACCAAAGGAGCGGAAACATTACCTATTTCTGAACAAGCTAGGGAATTGGTAGGTGAAGAAGGAAAGCCTACGGATAAAATTTTCAAAGATTTGCATTATAGTGCCTGGTCTAATTTAAAATTGCAAAAGTGGATGATGAAAGCAGGTATTACAAAAGTTATTACTTTTCACTGCGCGCGTCACACCTATGCAACTTTACAGTTAACTTTGGGTACAGATATTTATATTGTATCAAAGTTGTTAGGCCATAGGGAGTTGAGAACGACACAGATTTATGCAAAGGTAATTGACGACAAAAAGAAAGAAGCTGCTAACCGAATTCAATTAGACTTGTAATGGCAAAGGATTTTTTTATAGACATACTGCATATCGATTTAATTTCAAAGGATAATAGATCAGATATAAAATTTAAAGAACTCTTAAAGGAACATTCTAAAGAGTATTATCGAGCAACACCCAATTATGAAATTGAGTTTAAAACAGCATATTCTAATAAACGGAAATATTATAAATACAGAATTGATGCTGAAACAATAAAGCGATTCAATGCGTTAATTGATACACTTGATATTCAATCAACAGAAGCACATTTAAAATATTTATTTGGAAAAGTATATAAATCGTATAGCAACTATCTAACTCACATAAGTAACTATATAATAGAAAACAGTTTAAATTCCGAATTGTATTTAAAACCAAACAATACAGCGAAGTCAGACGAAGCTTATATTATATACTATTTAAAAGCGAATGCAATAATGTTATTAATTGAGCTTCAAGATAGATTTACTACTTATAATGAAGAACCGGAATACACCCAAGAAGATATTCACGAAAAATTCTTTTCTGAAGAAGCACCTTCAAAATTATTAGTATCACCTTATAGTGGTAGCGAAATTGAAATTAAAAAATCAATTATAAATAAAAGAGGAATTTTTTCTGCTATCAAAGGGGATATTGAATCATCCTGATAACCCTAAAATCCTTTCTTATGCTCAAACTATTGTTTCATCGAAACAAAATGCTTTAGCTAAATTAGAAGAAACTTTGAATAGTGAAAGTATAATTGATGATAAGTATAACTTCAACGTAAAAAGAGGTAATAAACAAAAACTTGCAGCTTTTATACTTAAACTTCAAATTGGTGATTTTTTCAATCAACGTTACTTTCCAGAGAATAAAACTATTGATGATAAAAAAATAACGTCATTTTTCGCACATCGTTATGGTGTTGGCAGTGATACAAATAAAGAGTTTCGTAATTTTAAAGGTTCACAAAAACATTTGTTTAAATCTATAGTAAATGCAAATTATTGGCTTGATAATATTTAATAAACTATTATGAAAATTGAAATTGGAGAATCACTTGTTTATAGTCACCTAAAGCACATCGAAGGATGCAGAATTGTACATACTAACTGGAAGACTAGCGGTAATTGGGTGGTCACTGAATTTGAAAAACAACGAGCCAAAGAACTCTATAATAAAATTGCTAATTCGCCAGA
>CAYMDB010000325.1:0-3977 GCA_964388865.1 uncultured Flavobacteriaceae bacterium | reverse complement strand
AAAGGAGATATGGTATGAGCCATTTTTAGGTCCATATAACTCTTTTTAGTCTCACTAAGTTTCTCTTGTAACTCAGCTGTTGAAAGCTTTTTAATTTCTGATTGCTTCATAATATCTTTTTATTAAGCTTCGTAATCTCTAGCTATGACAAACTTAGTTTTCACAGGAAGTTTCTGAGCCGCTAAACGCAACGCTTCTTGAGCGACGCTTAATGGCACACCACTTACTTCAAATAACATACGTCCTGGTCTTACAACGGCTGCCCAATATTCAACGGCACCCTTACCTTTACCCATACGTACTTCAAGAGGTTTTTTGGTAATCGGTTTGTCTGGAAATATTTTAATCCATATCGATCCTTCTCTTTTCATGAAACGTGTAGCGGCTATACGCGCTGCTTCTATTTGACGTGCAGTTATAAACGATGAGTCTAATGATTTTATACCGAAGGTACCATTTGATAACAAATGACCTCTTCCAGCATTTCCTTTCATGCGACCTTTCTGCTGCTTACGAAATTTTGTTCTTTTAGGCTGTAACATTTTCTGTTTTCTTTAAAAAATTACTTTCTACGACGAGGTTGATTTTTACTTGGACCACGTCCACCTTTAGCTTTTTGTTTAGATAGGCCAACTAATGGAGATAATTCTCTTTTTCCATATACTTCACCTTTCATTATCCAAACTTTAACACCTAACCTACCATATGTTGTATGTGCTTCTACGAGAGCATAATCAATGTCGGCTCTGAAAGTAGATAAAGGAATACGTCCTTCTTTATAGTGTTCTGAACGGGCCATTTCAGCACCATTTAAACGACCACTAATCTGAATTTTAATTCCTTCTGCATTCATACGCATAGCAGCTGCAATTGCCATTTTAATAGCGCGTCTGTAAGAAATTCGGCTTTCTATCTGACGCGCAACACTAGCAGCAACAAGATGTGCATCTAGCTCAGGTCTTTTAATTTCAAAGATGTTCAATTGAACCTCTTTATCAGTAATCTTTTTAAGCTCTTCTTTTAACTTATCTACCTCTTGGCCGCCTTTACCGATAATAATACCAGGTCTTGCAGTAGTGATAGTAACGGTTACAAGTTTAAGCGTACGCTCAATAATTACTCTACTTACACTAGCTTTAGATAAACGCGCGTGAACGTATTTTCTAATTTTATCGTCTTCGGCAAGCTTATCTCCATAATCATTACCTCCATACCAGTTAGATTCCCATCCTCTGATAATTCCTAAGCGATTTCCGATTGGATTTGTTTTTTGTCCCATATCTCTATCCTAGCTTTGTGTTTTGTTTAATGAATCTACAACCACTGTTACGTGGTTAGATCTTTTTCTAATTCTATGTGCTCTACCTTGAGGTGCAGGGCGTAATCTCTTTAACATGGCCCCACCATCTACTCTAATTTCTTTGATGAAAAGCTTTGCTTGTTCAACGTCAGCGTCTTCATTTTTAGATTGCCAGTTTGCAATTGCAGACACCACAAGTTTCTCTAGACGACGTGATGCTTCTTTTTGGCTAAATCTAAGAATCTGAAGAGCTTTCTCAGCCTTTTCACCTCGTACTAAATCCGCAACTAAACGCATTTTTCTTGGTGATGTAGGACAGTTATTTAGCTTAGCAAAAGCAATCTGCTTTTTCTCGGCTTTAATAGCTTCCGCCATATGTTTTTTACGACTTCCCATGATTCTTATTTTTTACCTTTATTCTTAGCACCTGCATGACCTCTAAAAGATCGTGTTGGTGAAAATTCTCCTAACTTATGCCCTACCATGTTTTCAGTAACGAATACTGGAACAAATTGACGACCATTGTGAACTGCTATAGTTTGTCCGACGAAATCCGGAGAAATCATTGACGCTCTAGACCAGGTTTTAATTACCGTCTTTTTGTTTAAAGCTACATTTTCTGCAACTTTCTTTTCTAATTTATAGTGGATATAAGGTCCTTTTTTTAATGAACGTGCCATACTATCTTAATTATTTCTTTCTACGTTCTACAATATACTTATTACTCGCTTTTGTCTTAGAACGCGTTCTATAACCTTTAGCAGGTATGCCGTTTCTAGATCTTGGATGACCACCTGAAGATTTACCTTCACCACCACCCATTGGGTGATCGACTGGGTTCATTACTACTGGTCTTACTCTTGGACGTCTTCCTAACCATCTGCTTCTACCTGCTTTACCAGATACTACTAATTGATGATCTGAATTTGAAACCACACCAATTGTTGCCATACAGGTAGTAAGAATCATTCTGGTTTCACCAGATGGCAACTTAACAGTTGCAAATTTCTCACCTCTAGCCATTAATTGAGCAAATGCACCTGCACTACGAGCCATAACAGCCCCTTGACTAGGGCGTAACTCAATACACGAAATAATGGTACCCAAAGGTATTTCACTTAGAGGCATTGCATTTCCAATTTCTGGCGCAACACCTGTTGGTCCAGACACTATACTTTGTCCTACCTGTAAACCATTTTGAGCGATAACATAACGCTTCTCACCATCTTGGTAATTAAGTAAAGCAATAAATGCTGTTCTGTTCGGATCGTATTCAATTGACTTAACTTCTGCTGGAATTCCAGTTTTGTTACGTTTGAAATCAATAATACGGTAACGTTTCTTATGACCACCACCTAACTGGCGTACGGTCATTTTTCCTCGACTGTTTCTACCACCAGATCTTTTTTTCGGAGCAAGCAAGCTTTTCTCCGGCTTATCAGTAGTGATGGCGTCGAATCCATTTACTACTCTAAATCGCTGAGCTGATGTGATCGGTTTTAATTTTCTTACTGACATTAATGTCTAAAATTACATGTTAGTGTATAAATCTATAGTCTCACCTTCCGCCAGTTGTACAATTGCTTTTTTAACAGCATTTGTTTTACCATGTTGAATACCCGTTTTTGTAAAACGCGTTCTTCTTTCTGGACGGACATTTATCGTACGAACTTTTTCTACAGAAACTCCATAAGCGGCTTCCACCGCTTTCTTGATTTCTACCTTGTTCGCCTTTGTACTCACTTCAAATGCGAAAGCATTTAACAACTCACTTTGCGTGGTTGCCTTTTCTGTGATTATAGGTTTTATTAAGATACTCATCGTTGTTCTATTTACTTAAGTTCGATTCAATTCCTTCTAATGCACTCTCAATAAGAATAACTTTGTTAGCATTCATTATCTTATAAGTGCTTATTTCTGAAGTAGTTACAACCTCAGACCCTTTAAAATTGCGTGAGGACAAATATACATTATTATTTGACCCACCCAACACTATAAGAGATTTTTTATTCTCAACCTCTAAAGCCTTTAAAACATTGATAAAGTTTTTAGTTTTTGGGGCATCAAAATTGAAGTCCTCTAAAACTAAAATGGCCTTATCATTTGCCTTCATACTCAACGCCGATTTACGTGCTAATCGTTTGAGGTTTTTATTCAATTTAAACCCATAGTTTCTCGGTCTAGGGCCAAACATACGACCACCACCTTTAAAAACACCAGATTTAATACTACCTGCTCTAGCAGTACCCGTACCTTTTTGTTTTTTAATCTTACGTGTACTTCCAGCTATTTCTGCTCTTTCTTTAGCCTTATGCGTTCCTTGTCTTTGATTTGCTAAGTATTGCTTAACATCTAAATAGACTGCATGATTGTTAGGCTCTATTCCAAACACGTCTTTAGAAAGCTCAGCTTTTCTACCCGTGTCTTTTCCGTTTATATCTAAAACTGCTACCTTCATTACTTCTCAATGATTACATAAGAGTTTTTATGACCAGGAACACATCCCTTAACCACAAGTAAGTTCTTTTCTGGAACTACTTTGTAAACTCTTAAATTTTGAACTTTTACTGTATCACCACCCATTCTGCCGGCCATCTTCATTCCTTTGAATACTCTCGCAGGATAAGAAGCTGCACCAATAGAACCTGGAGCTCTCAAACGGTTATGTTGACCATGA
>CAYMDB010000324.1:0-3980 GCA_964388865.1 uncultured Flavobacteriaceae bacterium | reverse complement strand
TTTCCTTCAAGTCCCAATAATTCTAATGCCAATGAACGGGCATTTTCCATAACGTCTACAAAGGGTTTACTACGATGCGATATTTCTAAGAGGGATAAGCCTTCATCAAAATTTAAAACTGCCGCGGCAGCTTGTTCCATAACTGATTTTGGTAATACACACGGACCTGCACTGAAATTGTGTTTTTTCATTATAATTTTTAATTTTTTAACAATTACAAAGGTGCCATTAATTTGAGTATTAATGGTTAAGAAATTGATAATTTTTTGGCTATGTTTTTAACAAGAAATCAACAGTATCAACATTATCTGAATAATCCCATAACTGTGGTTTTTGGGTATGGCCAAATTCAATTTCACCGTTAATAAAGCCGTTAGATACTATGCATTGTATGCGTTCCTTATCAGCTTCTAGTTTTTGTTTTAAACTTTCGGAGTTGCTATAATACTCGTAGAAAACTGTAGCTATTGGTGAGCTGTAACTTTGGTCTTCTTTAATCATAAGGAATCCGTTTTCGAGCATGTCAAATTCACTCATAAGATAGACTGCCTTGTTATAATCGTAATTATTAGCATATTTCGCTTCCTCTATAATGGGATGCCAATTGTAAACACCATTAAAAAAAGCATCAAAATTATAATCTTTAGGAACAAATAGTTTAGAAACATTTCTACAACCTAGGCCATAATATCTGAAAATGTCTTCAGCTAAAGCTTCAAGTTGTTCAGGTGTTTCATTGCCAGATAAAACAGCAATTGAATTTCTATTTTTTCTTGTGATAGAAGGTTTGTTTTTAAAATAATATTCAAAATAGCGTGCTGTATTATCGCTTCCTGTGGCAATAACGGCATCAAAAACTTCTAATTTATTTTCTGTAAATTTAATTTTACCCTTGAATGCAGGTTCAACCACTTCTAAATATTTGGCTAAATATGGAAGTAAGTGTTTATCATTCGAAGACTGTTTTACCAACACCTTATGTCCTGTTATTATGACGGATAAAAAATCGTGAAAACCAACTAAAGGAATATTTCCAGCCATCACAATAGCGACAGTCTTCGGGTTAACACTATTAAAGTTATACTTATTAATCCAGCGATTAATATTACTATCAGTCAATGCATTAGACCAGGATTCAATACTAAAAAGAATATTCTTATTGGTGAACCAGCCATTGTGTTCTTTAGCCAGTTTTATTTGGTGTTTAAAACCATCGAAAAACAAATCATTGCCAGTAACAGACTCCTTTTTTTGAATCCTTTCTTGCTTAAACTGACTTAAAAATTCGCCTAATTTTACAAAAGCGTTAATTCTTTGATGTAAATCCATATATGGTTTGGTTATGCGATGTTTTGGCTTTATTTTTGCACCTGCAAATTTACGTAAACGAAATGAGCATTAGATAAGTTTATTTTAATAATGAATGAAATTTTGCGAATTCAATCTGACCATTAAAAAATTTAAATGAGCAGAATAAAAAAGAAAAAGAAGAAAAAACTATGGCAATTATAATCACAGATGAATGTATAAATTGCGGAGCATGTGAGCCAGAATGCCCTAACACCGCGATTTACGAAGGTGCTGACGATTGGCGTTATGCTGACGGCACTAGTTTAAAAGGTAAAGTTGTATTACCGAACGGCAAAGCGGTGGATGCAGATGAAACCCAAGAGCCTATAAGCGATGATGTCTATTACATTTCACCCGATAAATGTACGGAATGTATGGGCTTTCATGACGAACCACAGTGTGCTGCGGTCTGTCCGGTAGATTGCTGCGTCCCCGATGAAAGTCACGTGGAAACGAAAGAAGAATTGTTAGGAAAGCAACGTTTTATGCATCCTGAGGAATAGAAGCGCATCAAATTAATATAAAACCCTGAGTCTTTGGCTTGGGGTTTTTTATTTATAATAATTAGGATTAAAAATATTAAAGCTATAATAAGTGGCGTTTTTTTGATGTTATGTACAAATAAAGTTTGAAAATTAATTTAAAATGTATTTACTTTGTAATAACATTAAAATCAATTATGGAAATAGCGATTATAAAAATTGGAAATTCTAAAGGGTTGCGTTTAAGCAAAACTATTTTAGAGCGATATAACATAAAAGATAAGGTTGAACTGATTTTCGAAAAAGAACAAATTGTTTTAAAGCCGATAATAAGTCCAAGAGAAAATTGGGAATCGGAATTCAGAAAAATGCACGAGAATGCGGATGATGAGCTCCTAATAGACGCTATTTTTGAGGATGAAAATCTAGAGGAATGGAATTAAGACAATACGATATTGTTCTTGTAAATCTTGATCCATCTGTTGGGAGTGAAATAAGAAAGACAAGACCTTGTGTTATAGTTTCTCCTGATGAGATGAATAAATTTCTCAATACAGTCGTTGTTTCGCCAATGACAACGAATTTGAAAAAATATCCAACGAGTGTCCCAGTCAAGCACAACGGAAAAAAAGGAATGATTGCCATTGATCAAATTCGAACAATTGACAAATCCAGAATTATAAAAGTTTTTGAAAAACTCACAAGCCTTGAAATAAAAAGCTGTAAGGCGATAATCAAAGAAACTTTCGTGGATTAACGCGATATATTTTAAATGTTGTCTTTTATCTTTTTTGGCCAGATTTCCAGGGTATTTACCGTTATGCTTTTTGCATACACTATCCATACACTATCCATGGAGTATCTATGGAGTATCCATGGAGTATCTATGTGGAACCAGTAAAGAACGCTCATATTTCTTTATAGTCTGCGAGTATTCGATTCAATTGGTTAAGCGCTCTAATTATTTCAAAAACTTTATCCACAACTATTCTTCTAATTAACTACCTTTGCACTCGCAAAATTAATGTCTAATTAAAAAGATTCTCGTTTTCGCGGGAAATGCTTATGAAAGCTGGAATTGTAGGATTACCCAACGTAGGAAAATCAACCTTATTTAATTGTTTATCTAACGCTAAAGCGCAAAGTGCTAACTTTCCGTTTTGTACTATAGAACCTAATATTGGTGTGGTGAATGTACCCGATCCAAGATTACAAAAACTTGAGACATTGGTTAAACCAGAGCGGGTTCTACCTGCTACTGTTGAGATTGTTGATATTGCAGGTTTGGTAAAAGGCGCCAGTAAAGGCGAAGGTTTAGGGAATCAGTTTTTAGCTAACATCAGAGAAACCGATGCTATTCTTCATGTGTTGCGCTGTTTTGATAATGACAATATTGTTCATGTTGATGGTTCTGTAAATCCTATTAGAGATAAAGAAACCATTGATATGGAACTTCAACTTAAAGATCTTGAAACAGTTGATAAAAAATTAGACAAGGTGAAGCGCGCTGCAAAAACAGGTAATAAAGATGCTCAAAAAGAAGAGGCTGTGCTTTTAAAAATCAAAGAAAATTTAGAAGCGGGTATCTCAATAAGAGCTTTAGAATTTTCCGAGGAAGATTATGAGGATTTCGTAAATCCGTCTCAATTTATCACCGATAAACCTGTATTGTATGTTTGTAATGTCGATGAAGGTGCCGCTACTACAGGAAATGCCTATGTAGATAAGGTTAAAGAAGCTGTTAAGAACGAAAATGCAGAAGTGCTCGTTTTAGCTGTTGGTACGGAAGCAGATATTAATGAATTAGACGATTACGAGGAACGCCAAATGTTCCTGGCAGATATTGGTTTAGATGAACCTGGTTCCGCTAAATTAATTCGCTCAACCTATAAATTATTAAAACAGCAAACCTATTTCACCGCAGGTGTAAAAGAAGTAAGAGCTTGGACTATTGATGTTGGAGCTACTGGTCCGGAAGCTGCTGGTGTGATTCATAGTGATTTTGAAAAAGGTTTTATTAGAGCAGAGGTGATTGCTTATGATGATTTTGTAAGCTATGGAAGCGAAGCTAAAGTGAAGGAAGCCGGTAAAATGCGTGTGGAAGGAAAGAATTATATCGTTAAGGATGGCGATGTGATGCATTTCTTG
>CAYMDB010000323.1:0-3980 GCA_964388865.1 uncultured Flavobacteriaceae bacterium | reverse complement strand
TGAAGTGATTTAAACTTTTCGCGTTTAAGCGAAAATTAGCTATTTTTTGCACATTTGAAATCTTTTTTGAGATTCATAGCTGGGCTACGAAGCGAAAAAAAGGTAAAAAAGGGGCTAAAAAGAGCAATTTTTTAGCAAATGGAAAAAGTTTAAATCACTTCTATATCCAAAACTACCACAGCCACATAAGCTGTATCAAAGTACACTTTTAAACCTACTCTTTACACAGTCATGACGATTCTCCACGAAAAATCTATGACATGGGTAGTGTTAAATCAAAGTGAAAAAGTATTAAACGGCTGGTATTTTTATATCTTTAATATTATGAAGAAAATTTGGCCCATTATTGTTCTTATACTATTAATAATAAGTTGTAAGTCTTACAACAAGAATCAGGTAATTGATAATACGGATACGGATAGTCTTATCAAAAACGACACCGTTTTAATAAGTAGCGATGAAACAGAATACCAAATTATTATCATCGAACCCGGTTTTAATGGCTGGCTGATTAGTACGGCAAGACCAAGAGGATTTCATTCACAACAGTGGTTAGAATCTAGAAACGCGCTTTTGGTACAAGCCTGGAATCAAAGAAATCTTCAACCCATGACCTATAATCCAAATCTTTATGAATTGCGTATTGACTATGATACACGCACAGATTATGGCTATGAAGTTAATTATAAATTATATAACTACTTTGTCTATTTTCAGTTAAAATACAAACAACAGTTAACCTCATTCATTCCTAGAATTTAGCTTAATTATCTTATTATTTCACTAGATTTGCCCCGGCAAACTATGGAAAAATTTAAAGCACATTGGGAAATTCAGCACAACTGGCAATTGATGTTTCCTGTTTTTGGACTTCTTATTTTAGCCTACTCGGCATTCAAAATTACGAACCTTATTTTTAATTCCTTCGGAATTGTTTTCATCTCAATAACATCGGCTATATTATTGGTGGTGTTAGTTAAGTTTATTCTGTTTTTATTTAAAAAACTAGAAAAAAAATGGGCGCTAAATTATAGATGGGAAATGATACGTGTTTTTATGGTTTTTGCAGTTACGGGTTCATCATCACTGTTTATTGGAAGACCAGTGATAAAACTTTTAGGAATTACTAAAGAAAACTTAAACCTCACACTCTATTGGATATTATTTGTTATCATTGGCATGATTTTTTATCAAATCCTTTTGGTGTTTTTTGGATGGCTTTTTGGTCAGTTTCAATTTTTTTGGGAATTTGAAAAAAAGATGTTGAGACGATTTGGATTAAAACGATTTTTAGATTGAAATTTAAAACAGTAATAGCATCGCTAATTAAAACTACAGCACTTGTGCTTGCGCTTGCTGTGGTGTTTCCTTCCGTTGTAAAACTTAGCCATTCTTTTAATCATGATAAGCATACGACTTGTGATGCTGATCTAAATCACAATACTCATTTTCATCAATCGGACTTAGATTGTGATTTTTACAAGTTTAAACTTTCAAAAATTCAATTCTTTATCGTTGAGGCATTTGAGACAAAACTAGAGATACCGCAACCTAAAGTAGAAGCGCATTATTATATTTCTTACCATAATAATCAGCAATTAATACAGTTTTTAAGAGGGCCTCCCCAGTTAGTGTAGCATTTAACTCAATTTTTTACATTAACAAAACACACCTAATGAGACAACTAATTTTTGTTGCTGTGCTCACCTTGTCTGGTTTGAGCCATGCACAAGAGTGTAACTTTATTTTTCTGGGAGAACTCAGTGATTTCCATGATGGAACACCAATCATTTCAGCAACCCTATTTATCAAAGAACAAAATAAATATTTGACCTCTGATTTCGATGGAAAGTTCAAAATTAATAACCTTTGTGAAGGCCCGTTGACCTTGACCATATCGCATGTGAATTGCGAAACTAAAACTGTGAGTTTTACGATATCGAGCGATGTGGCTAAAACTATTTTTTTAGAGCATCATACAGAGGAACTGAATGAAGTTTCAGTTACAGGCAGGAGTCATATTAAAGAAACGCGTACAGCCCAAGAGACGCTACTAAATACTTCCACCCTTAAGAAATATAGCTCCTTAAATTTGGGTGACGCCTTAAAGGAAGTCTCTGGGGTGTCTTCTATTAACACGGGAAACACCATAGTTAAGCCCATGATTAACGGAATGCATAGTAGTAGGCTACTTATTCTAAATAACAACGTTAGACTTCAAGATCAAGAATGGGGTATTGAACACGCACCCAACATAGATATAAATTCGGCCTCTCAGATTTCGGTTATTAAAGGATCTGGTGCTTTAGCTTTTGGAGGAGACGCTATCGGAGGTGTCATTGTTATAAATCCTGAACGTGTTGTTTTAAAAGATACACTCTTTGGAAAAACAACCTTAAGCGGTCAGACTAATGGCAGAGGGTTTAGTTTGAGTTCATCCTTAAATAAAAATTATGCACAAGGTTGGTTTATAAATGCACAAGGTACCATAAGGCAAAATGGAGATTTTGAAGCACCAGATTACAGACTTACCAATACAGGTCTAGCGTCTAAAGGCTTTTCTTTAAGAACTGGAAAGAAAAATTTTGAAACTGGTTTTGAACTTTATTACAGCTATTTAAATAATGAAATTGGTATTTTAAAAGCATCTCATATAGGTAATATTAGAGACTTAGTAGACGCTATTAACAGTCCGGTGCCACTTGTAATTGAAGATTTTAGCTACTCAATTAATTCGCCTAAACAAGAGGTAACGCATCACCTAGTTAAAGGTGCCTTCTACAAGCGGTTTAAAAATTTTGGTAAGGTGACCTTGCAATATGATTATCAAAATAATCAGCGGTTTGAATACGATATTCGTATCGGACTTAACAAAAACAAACCCGCCTTAGACCTAAATTTACAAACTCATACTTTGATAGCTGATGTTATTTTAGATGCAAAATCTAGTTACAACTTAAAATTTGGACTTTTAGGAAGGTATCAGAATAATTTCGCAAATCCAGATACGGAGGTGAAACGTTTAATTCCGGATTACAATAAATACGATTTAGGAGTTTATACAACAGGCGAATGGTTTTTAAATTCAAATACAACTTTAGATTTTGGCATGCGCTATGATTTTAATCGTATTGATGCGAAAAAATTCTACCAAACTAGCCGTTGGGAAGAGCGCGGATATGATGTGGATTTTGCTGATATTGTCATTGGAGATTTCGGTACGCAGTTGTTGACAAATCCTATCTTTGATTATCATAACTTTTCAATAGCTACAGGGCTTAAGTTTCAAGTTAATAACAATAGTTATGTTCTTGCTAACTACAGTTTATCTAACCGCCCCCCTAACCCTTCAGAATTATTTAGTGATGGCTTACACCACTCGGCGTCTAGAATAGAATTGGGTGACCTAAGACTAAAATCAGAAGTGTCTAACAGAATTGCCGCTTCATATCAATACAGTACCGCTAATTTTGAAATGTTGCTGGAAGGATTTTATAACCGAATTGATAATTTTATGTACCTGCAACCTTTCGGCGTTGAGCAAACCATAAGAGGCGCTTTTCCGGTGTGGAATTACATTCAAACAGATTCTGAGTTGTACGGTATCGATGTCAGTGCAAATTACACCATTTCAGATGCCTTTTCGGTTTCAAATAAATCGTCTTACACCATTGGAAATGATCTTGAAAACGACAGACCTTTAATAGATATACCGGCATTAAATACTAATAATAGTGTAAAGTTTAGCAGAGAAAAATGGAAAAACTTTTCGGCCACATTAAAAAGTGAATGGGTTTTTGAGCAAACTGAGTTTCCTGATAATAATTTTGAAACTTTTATTGCCTCAACTGATGAAACTGTTTTAGTAGACATTAGTACACCCCCAAGTGCATTTCATTTACTGCATCTATACACTGAAGCGACATTTGCAACTTCAAAAAAAACAAATCTTAATGTGGCGTTTAGTATTAACAATATAT
>CAYMDB010000322.1:0-4008 GCA_964388865.1 uncultured Flavobacteriaceae bacterium | reverse complement strand
ACTTAGAATTCCAATGGAAGGCGAAAAAATCCAGAGATCTACAATCCTGAGCATCCAACGCACAAAGAGGTTGTACCATTCTGTTGGTGCTCCATCAAGCCGCACCACTTTAATTTTCATGATCATTTTACCAACAGTTTGCCCTCCAAATGCGATGTGGCAAATCAACGAGTAGAAAAAAGCTGGCAATAAGAATAAGCCTAAAAAACCACGCTGTGTCCAAGCATCAGTTTCAAATATTTCTGATATGGACACTAAATTTTCCATGACGGTCATGTAGGTAATGATAATAATACCATCAATTAGGAATGCCACCATTCGCTCGCCCAAACCAATCAACTTGTAATCTAGGTTCACATTTTGTGCAGTGTTAATTGCTAATTTGCCCATTGAAATGTATATTCGTTTTTTAATTGAATTAATATATGCGCGAAGCGTCTTTCGTGAAGCAAAATAAGGAAAAATGGATTGGTTTTGAAAACGCATTAGATAATAATGTGAAAATAAATCCGGATGACTTAGCTTCCTATTATATACAACTTACTAACGACTTGTCTTACGCCCAGACCTACTACCCTGAAAGCAAGACCTTGTTATACCTCAATTCTTTGGCTTCGCAAGCGCATCAAAAGATTTACATCACTAAAAAAGAAACTAAAAACAAGATTATTTCCTTTTGGCGCGATGAGTTTCCGCTGTTTTTTTACCAATATCATAAAACACTGCTTTACGCCTTTCTTATTTTTATGGCTGCAGTGACTATCGGTGCCGTTTCCACCCTCAATGACGACTCATTTGTGAGGTTAATTCTCGGTGACGCCTATGTTAATATGACCATTGAAAATATTGAAAAAGGGGAGCCGATGGCAGTTTACAAAGGCGGCAGTAGTATTGGGTCGTTTTTAGGCATCACTATTAATAATATAAGAGTGGCGATTATTGCTTTTTCACTTGGCGTGTTTTTTAGTGTCGGCACTATTTATGTGCTGTTTAGTAATGGAATTATGCTAGGGGCGTTTATCACATTTTTTTATAATTATGGAATCTTAGAAAAAACCTCAACAGTTTGGCTGCATGGTACTTTTGAAATTTCAGTTATTGTCATTGCAGGCTGCGCCGGATTGGTTATGGGCAATAGCTTTTTGTTCCCTGAAACCTACTCGAGGCGGGTTGCTTTTATGAAAGGCGCCAAAGACGGCTTAAAGATTGTGGTCAGCACCATTCCCTTTTTTATAGTTGCTGGTTTTATTGAAGGTTTTATAACCCGTTATGGCGAACAAATGCCTTGGTTTATAGCTTATGGCATTATATTTTTATCCCTATTTATTATTGTTTATTATTATATTATTTATCCTATTGCATTGCATAAAGTCCTAACTAAACCTCAAATACCGTGAACGACAACTATATTGAATTACGAACGCGAAGTACATTTGGCGATATCATAAATACCTACTTCTTATTTCTTAAACAAAATTTTAAAGCCTATACGAATCTATACCTAAGGTATAATGCCATTAGTATTATTTTGACTTTAATTTCCTCTTATTTATTGGTCACAGGTTTTATGGGCTTAGCCAGCAGGGATTTTAGATTTGGAATGGGAAATAACATTGCTACCGAAAGCTATTTTATTATTGGGGCTGTGATTTTAGTCCTCATTATTTTTGTAACCTCTCTTATTAACTACAGCTTTTCAAGTGCTTTTATTTCTGAATATGCCAATAATGAAGGTAAGGTTGAATCTAAAAATATCAAAAGAAGTATTATTGATAATATCGGAACTATTATCGTTTTTATCTTGATTGGGGCCTTAATTTATGGTGTGTATTTAATCATTTCGGTAATGATTTCTTTTATTCCGCTCTTGGGTATGCTCGTGCAATACGGCTTAAGTTTTTCCTTAGCTGCCGTTTTTGGCTTAACCTTTATGTCCATTTTCTCGACTCCAAAGTCTTTTAGCGAATGTATTTCTGAAGGCTTTGATTTTACGTTTGCTAACTTTTGGCGGGTCATTCTATTCGGATTAGTTATTGGTATTCTCAATTTTATGATTACCGCATTAATCTTATCCATTCCCAGCGTTCTCATAGGAATCTATGTGTACTTCTCTGTAGATAGCAATGTGGATCTAGCTACTAGCACCTTTGCAACTATGGTTTTTACCCTAGGTTTTGCCGCGTTCTTATTGTCCTTTATTTATGCGCAAGCCCTGTCGCAGTTAGCCTACGGCATTTTATATTACAACCTTTACGAAGTAAAATACAACGTCTTTCTTCAAAAGAAAATAGATCAAATTGGGGTTAATGATTAAAGCGACTTATAAATATATAAGTGCTTTGTTCACTACTGTATGTTGCAGCAGATTGGCTTGGGGCCAGGATGTGGTGATCCCAAAAGATTCCTCTGGGGTGGATGTCACTTACTTTAAAGCTAATTTTAAAGAGCAGTATAGTGGTGACGACTTTAATTATGATATCAATGATACCGGCGGCATCAATCTTATACAACAAATTCTCAGAAAGTTCTTTGGCTGGCTCGGCGATCTTTTTGGTTTTGATATCGATTTTCTAGATTACAAAACCTTAGAATATATTGTTTATGGATCGCTCGGTGTCATCGTTTTGTATCTCGTTATAAAATTCTTGCTACAAAATCCGGTAAGCTCAGTATTTAAAAAAGAAACCAAAACCATTGATGGCTTTAGTTATGTTGAGGAAAACATTAAGCAAATTGACTTTGATAAACTCATCAAGCCCTTTTTCAATGTGCTCTGTTTCGCTGCCAATTTTTCCAAAAAGCTCCTTCTGCACAAACGGCGGTATGAACACCTCTTGTGCTAAGCTTTTGAGAAGCTCAACCTGCCCTATCTTTGCCAAGCCAATAATCGGGCCAGTGTTTGAGACTATCCTCACTGCTTAACCCGTGTCCTTGCCTCTTCCAGGTCTCTTTTTATCTCCTCTTCTGCTTCTTCCGGTGGGTAATTGAAGACACTTACCTTATACCTACCGCAAGCCTCGAGGAATTCTATTCTGGACATCCCAGCTAGCTCAGCGGCTTTCCCAGAAGAAACCTTGCCGAGTTCGAACATCTTGAGGGCCGCCATTAGGCGAATATGATGCTCCAGCTCGCCTTTGGTCATATGGACAGCATGCTCAAATCCACTTGGATATCTTACTGTTAATTCTTCCGTTTCCATATGCTGACTCCTTGAAGGACGTTACATTTGCAAATTTTTGAATTAAGCGGGAAGCCCTTACGGTCTTATAAACCATAGGTTTGGCAGGCTTTTCTTAGCATAACGGCTTAGCAGGTTGCAATGATAATCGACGTTAGGAGCGTTTAGTTGGTTAGGAGCGTTAATATCGTTATTATCGTGCGTGATCTGAGGGACGTCCATTTGTAAATCAGTAGGAGCGTTAGGAGCGAGAAAAGCGCGAAAGGTCATCTTTTTTGCCTCAGTGCCTTGATCAGGTTGCCGAAAAAATCCGAAAGACTATAAAATTTTTTCAAAATCCTCCAGGTCTATTCCTAATTGTTTTAGTATCCCTCGAATCGTCCCTTGTTTAAGGTCCTTATTACCCCAATCCGGAATTACAGTCCCTCTTCCGGTAGCAGGATTAAGCCACTTTCGATGTGAACCTCCACCTCTACGGGGGATTTCATGACAACCAACAGTCCGAAGCTTTTTAGTCAGTTCCCTATAGTTCATGGTTCCGCAGAGATTAGTGATTCAAACCATACCGGTGACTTTATACTGTCTGTTATCAAACCAGAGGGAAATTCCTTGCCGGTGTCCTCATAGAGCTCCATCACTGCATTAATAGCGTCCCTAACAATTTCATCAAGATGTTTAAGGTCGTCAACCTCAGTTACCAATTCTGGAAGAATAGGACTTGTCACTGTCCATCCTCCTTCTTTCTGTGGTTCTAACACTAATGGAATCTTAAACATTCTACTCATGACAAATTTTCCTCCCTTGTTTTCTTTTTGGGATCAAGAATAAAG
>CAYMDB010000321.1:0-4014 GCA_964388865.1 uncultured Flavobacteriaceae bacterium | reverse complement strand
AGTTCTTTTGTGTAATTTTTACGTTCTGTTATATCTAAAATGATAGCGATAAAAACCGGTCTATCTCCTAAATTTGAAAGTTGTAAATGCACCTCTACGGGGTACGTGCTACCGTCTTTTCTTTGATGTATGGTTTCAAATTCTATTTTTTCTACCTTAGCCGATTTTAGTAAATTAACCCGCTCAAGGTATTCGCGTTCCGTGAGTTGGGTTTTTAAATCTAATGGAGTTTTGTTTTGGAGTTCTTTTAAGGTGTAACCAGAATTTCTTTGAGCGCCGTAGTTAGCATTTAAAAACTTAAATGTATCAGCATCAAAAACATAAATTTCATTTAAGGACTCATGAAAAATAGTTGCGAAATGATTTCGTTCAGATTCTGCTTTTTTTCTTTTGGTAACATCATTTTGTATACCTATAAAATTGGTTAAAATCCCTTTTTCATTGATAATAGGCATAATGTATAAATCGTTCCAAAAAAGTGTACCATCCTTTTTGTAATTGCGCACAGTAATCTGGCAACTTTCACCCTTTTTAATAGCCTCTCTTAGTATTTTGAACGATTTCTGATTTCGATCTACACCTTGTAAAAATCTGCAATTATGACCAAGGATGTCTTGTATTGGATATCCTGTAAGTTTCTGAAATGCAATATTGCAATAGATAATTGGATTATCCTCTTTTAAGGCATCCGTAATAATGATGCCGTTGCCCGCAGATTCTAATGCTCTACTCTTTAGCATAAAACTTTTTTCGAGCTCATTTTTTTCTGAGACTTCTTTCAGCAGTACCATAATGTAATCCGTATTGTCAATTACAAACGGGTTCAGCTCTAATTCAATCGCAATTAAATCACCATTCTTTTTTTTACCGAAAACCCCTGAAGCCTTCTCAATTTTCTGACGCTTTTCAATATTAAGAGGTACCTTAAAATAGCAGCCAATGTTTTTCTGAAAATACGATGGAATGAGCAGATTAAAATTTTTATGAAGTAACTCATCTTTTTTATAACCGAACATGGTCTCGGTTTCCGAGTTTACATTTAAAATCTGTTGTTGATTATCGATGATAAGGATACTTCCAGAAACCGCTTCAATAAGTACACTAATTAGTTGAGGATCTAGTTGAGGCATAGTAAGTCATTTAACACCATAAGATTATTACTAAAAGTACCTAAAATATAGCAATTTGCCTAATTTAAAAACTAAGATTTAAAAATGAATTTAATTATTTAAAAATGGATGATTACAATAGAATTTGTGGGCGTAAGCACAATCAAAATGCCTCCAGACTAATAAAAATCCACCTTAGCAATTGTATCAGCTACTTAACAAGAGTGCTAAGGTGTGTGTGTTGACAGCTTTTGGAATTTTAAAAGATCACACGAATCTTTTCCTATTAAAAAATTAAGTTGCTTGTCATAACCGCGAATCACAAATAGTAGTCCAACTTTGAAGTTTTTTTCTGAGGTATGACTATTGTCATTTCATAAAAGCTACAAGCGCCATAAATTTAAGCTAGAATATAATCATTAAAATCATTTCGCCATGAAAAATATATTATTCTTAGTCATTTTTTTTACAATTAATCCTTTTTTTGGATATGCTCAGTCCACTGAAAACCTAGACTACATTTCACCATATCACAACGGCTATGCCGCTATTAAAAAGAATAATCAATGGGCCTTTATAAATGCTAAAGGCGATGTTGTAATTAATTACAGAACAGATTTAAACCTCTCGACTTTTGAAAAAGATAGCTATCCTATTTTTTCTGACGACCGCTGTTTAATAGAACAAAAAAAGAACGGCATTTCTTATTTTGGTTATATTGATACTGCGGGAAACACTGTTATTGAGCCGCAATTCTTAAATGCTACTCATTTTAATAACGAAAGTGCATTAGCCTTAGAGGTCAAAAAAGAAACCGTGGCCCAAAATAAAGCACTTGATAAAAACATAGTATACTACAGATACTACGAGGTGGTTATTGGTATCAATGGTGAGATTGTCCATTATTTAAATCCAGAGGGTGTCAATGTGGTTTTAGATAAAGAATATCTTAGAGAACCACCAAAAATTACATCGCATCACCTTTCTAAGGAACTCATTGCCGTAAAGGGAAAAAACGGAAAATGGGCTCTAAAAAAACTAAACTAAAGGTCTATGAAATTAACTCGGGTTTTAATTATCGTTTTAACCGTAACAACATGTTCTAAAAAAGAAAATAAAATACAGCCTACGGAACGTTTATTAACAGAGTCTGTGTACTCATCGGTAACTATACAACCTGATAGCCTCTATGAAGTTTATGCGAATGTCTCTGGTATTTTAGAGGCTAATTTGGTGAAGGAAGGTGATATTGTTTCTGTAAATGATCCTTTATTTAAAATAAGTAGTAACACTTCTAAAATCAACAATCAAAATGCGGAATTAGCTTTAAAATTAGCTGAAGAAAATTTTAATGGAAATGCTACAATTTTAAAAGGTATTTCAGACGAGATTGAAGCCGCTCAACTAAAGTTTAACAACGATTCTGTAAACTACGACAGACAGAAAACACTTTGGAACCAGCACATCGGTTCTAAAGCCGATTACGATACAAAAAAACTCAACTATCAGTTGGCTTCAAACCAATTAAAGCTCTTAAAAAATAGGTATAATCGAACAAAAACAGAATTAAAAACAGCTCTAAATCAAGCTCAAAACAACTACAAAACAGCTTCTATAACCTACAATGATTTTACCATAAACAGTAAAATTAATGGCAAAATCTATGCCTTATATAAAGAGCCCGGAGAACTCGTAAATTCCATGGAGCCACTTGCAAGTTTAGGAAGTGCAACACGATTTATAATTGAACTACTCGTCGATGAAGTCGATATTGTGCGCATACAGCTCAACCAGGATGTTCTTATAAATTTAGAAGCCTATAACAATATCATCTTTAAAGGTAAAGTATCTAAAATATATCCCAAAAAAGACGAACGCAACCAAACCTTTACCGTTGAAGCAATCTTTACAAAACAACCCGAAATTTTATATCCAGGACTTTCAGGTGAAGGCAATATTATCATCGCCACAAAAGAAAAAGTACTTACCATACCAAAAGCATATCTCATAGATGGTAACAAAGTTAAAACGGACAAAGGATTGATAGAAATTAAAACTGGATTACAAAACATAGATGCTATTGAAATTCTCTCAGGAATTAATAAAGAGACCTTCATTTATAAACCCGAATAATGACCAACTGGAGCATTATACTGAACATTGCAAAAATACATTTGCTAACAAAAATTAAGCAAACTGCTGTAGCTGCATTAGGGGTAACCTTTGGTATTAGTTCTTACATCACCTTAGTCTCTTTTATGACCGGCTTAAATACGATGCTGGATGACTTAATATTAAACCAGACTCCACATATTCATGTGTACAATGAAATTGAACCTTCTAAACAACAAGCAATTTCTCTGTATGCTAATTTTAAGGAGAGCTTTAATATTGTGCACTCGGTTAAACCAAAACTAAGTCAGAAAAAAATTCATAACGCTGGCCCCATCATAACATATTTAGAGCAAAACAAAAACGTTCGGGGTGCACTGCCACAAATAAAAACACAAATTTTCTACATCGCAGGTTCTATAGAATTAGGGGGAAATTTAACTGGCATTAACCCTGTGGAAGAAGCTCGGCTCTTTAATTTGGAAGATTATATTGTAGAGGGCTCCACAGAAGCACTAAAGCAAACCGATAATGGTGTTCTTTTAGGTATTGGTATCGCAAAAAAAATGGCCTTAAAAATCGGTGATCGCGTGCAAGTGAGTCCTATAAACGGCAGTATTTTTCCCTTAAAAATTGTTGGATTTTATCAAAGTGGTGTCGCAGATGTTGATGCGATACAAAGTTTTACAAATCTCAAAACAGTGCAACGCATCTTGGGCGAAACTCAAAACTACGTTACTGACATCAATATAAAATTGTACGATATTGAACAAGCTCCTGCATTAGCGCAACA
>CAYMDB010000320.1:0-4047 GCA_964388865.1 uncultured Flavobacteriaceae bacterium | reverse complement strand
AACAATGCCAAACTAAATTTATACCACTATATAATTGGGAGGCCGAAATTGAATCGAAAATTGAAACGATTGCCCAAAAAATCTATGGTGCCGAACATGTAGATTATAGTTCTAAGGCCAAACTTCAGCTTAAACAAATTAAAGCATTAGGTTTGGGAGCACTACCAATTTGTATGGCAAAGACGCAAAAATCACTTTCAGATAATCCGAAATTACTAGGCAGACCTAAGGATTTTATTGTTACCGTACGTGAAATAGAAATTGCTTCTGGCGCAGGATTTCTTATTCCGATTACAGGTGATATTATGAGAATGCCTGGCTTACCAGCACATCCCTCTTCAGAAACGATAGATATTAGTAATTCTGGGGAAATTAGCGGCTTGTTTTAAACATGTATCCATTTTTTAAGAATTTAACTCTGTGTTTCACTGAATCACATGCTAAGTTCGGCTATGTTATGTTTACCTATTACGATATATTTAGCAGCACTCCCATTTGATCTATAAACAACAATGTCTTTTTCTTTTTCATCGGTAGCATAAAGGAATTCGTAAACGGATTTTCTCAACAAATTAAATTCAAATAAATGATAATTAATTTTTAAATGGTCTAAAATATCATATTCACCTTCATATTTTGAGATGTTAATTTTAAATGATTTAAAAGTCTTTTTTGATTTAAGACGCCTGTGTCTAGAGTCTCTGAATTCATGGTACTTTCTAATGACACCTTTCTCACGTAAAAATTGCCTTGCATTTGATTTATATTTTAATTTATAAACAACAAATTTCGATTTTAATGAATACTTATTAAAAAACAACTCATAATCATAGTCATATACAGTATTACACCATCTGCGTTTCCAATAAAAATCTCCTTTAGAAAAACTAATGCTATCTATCTTGTTCTCAATACACCATTCTATTTGTTTCATTAAATCTGTATAACCTGTGTTAAATTTAGAATACGCAATATCATAAGTTCTGATGTATTGAAAAATTGTATTTTTTACATGAAAATTAAGACAAATATCGATAGGATTTTTACCATTATATATCACAAAAAATGAAGCCTTTTTTTCTAAAATCATTGGTCTCACGCGTGTAAAGTATTCAGCTTTGTAGGCAAAATTAACATTGTCTTTTATGCCTTTTTCTAAAGATCTTATTTCAAGAAGCCTATAAAATTCTTCAAATATAAAGTTATATTCACCCTCAGACATTTCGCCATAGTACATCTTATAAGTAATATCAAAACAGTCTTCCAGCTTTCGTTGTTCTCGCTTTAGTTTGTATCTACTTGTTTTACCAAATCGTTGTTTTAAATACTCTGGTAAGCTTTTTACATTTTGAAAATCTATAAGGAAACCAGGATATGTTTTTACTAATAAAGACTTGATGTTTTTCGGTAATCCTTGGCGTTCAATAGTCAAGTATCTAGGTAAATCTTCAACAATAAGTACATCGATATTTTCGGACTCTTTGTAATGATTTTCAAAAATTTTTTTATCGCTCAGGTTATTAGTAATCTCTTTGTAATGGTGCGGTAGTTGCCTTCTTACATATAACTCAGTCACAAAATTTAAAGTTTGTTTCTCCACGTTTCGTTAGTTTAAATTAAACACTGACCTAAATTTATTATGAATATAATCTGAAATTGTAGTCGCAATTAATTCTCTCCCATGATTATTCCAATGCCAATCGTAAATTAAAGTGGTTGATCGTTTTGATGTTTTAAAAGCATCAGCAAAATCAATATATCGAATATCTTGCGCGTCGCAATACTCTAAAAACATGGAGCTGGTTTTTCTCGAATCTAATAACAAGCTTGTTTTAGACTTGTCAAAACCATAAGAATTAACCAAGCTTTTAAAATTTTCTAGGCGTTGTAAATCGATACGTTTTGTTTCTTCGGCATCTCTATCATCGAGTTGGTTTGTTTTGTAACCCTGATTGGTATCATCTGTAAAAGCCTTCCCACTCACCAAGCGCTTAATGGGTTCTAAAATCCCTATTTTAGATCCATAAGCTAAAATTTTAATGTTATCTCTGATCTTAAAAGGTGTTGATTTTAGCATCTTAATTCGGTCGTAATTGGGCTCATAAACCCCGCGCTCTAAATCACTTTCATAATTGAGGTAATAAATGATTTCGTCTATAAGTTCAAACTGCTCCTTGTAAGCATGAACGAGATGAATTTGATTCGCAAAGTCATAACCTGCGTAACCATATTCATAAACTTCGATATTATTGAGTTTTGACTCTATTTTTTTTCCTGTAGAATCATAGTAATCTTGATGAAAGCCTTCGATAAATGAATCACCGATTAAGGCAATTTCAAACTTTTCTTTAGTCGGAAGGAATTCTCGATGCGAATTAAAACCAGCGTTATTAATATTAAATTTTGAGTAATTCTGATTTCTATTACCTGTTACGGCATAACCCTCATTGCCAGGCACGCGCTTCTCAACGCCATATTCATCAATAAAACGCGGTGGATCTTCGGTATACAAATGAAAAACTCTTACTATAATCTCAACGATCAATAGTATTAATACTATGTAGATTATTGTTTTTAAAATGAATTTTTTCATATCGTCTAAAATTGAAAGTAAATAAATGATCTATTAACCCCATCGTCATAAAATAATAAGATACTTATAATAATGATGGCGTAAATAAGCAATCTTACCCCGGCATATTTAAACTTAAATGGACTGCGTTCGTCTTTACGAATGAGATACTCATATATCGTAAATAAGGCTATAAGAACATAAAAATCGAGCATTCGATAACCCATCGGATGAACATAAGGTTCATAGGTGAAATTATGAGTGATATGATGAATATAACTGAAGGCATCGCTGATAGATGGCGATCTAAAAAATATTCTCGAAAAAGTCACTAAAATAAACGTTAGTACAACTTGTAACACTTCTTTAACAGAGGGTAGCCAAGAATTCTCAGCAATGGTATTATGCGCATAAAGACGGTTTCTTCCCATTAAAAAAACAGGAATATATAGTGCTGCATGTATGCCACCCCAAAAAACAAAAGTCCAGTTAGCACCATGCCACAAACCACTCACCAAAAATATTATGATAATATTTCTAATAGATTTTAGCTTGCTTACACGGCTTCCTCCCAGTGGGATGTACAAATAATGTCTAAACCATGTTGATAATGAGACGTGCCATCGTTGCCAATATTCCGCGATATTTCTTGAAAAATTTGGAAATTTAAAATTAGACATCAACTCAATCCCGAATAATTTAGCAGTTCCTATAGCAATATCCGTATAGCCACTAAAATCCCCATAAACCTGAAAACTGAAAAGACAAACTCCTAAAATTAATGTTGATGCAGGATAACTAGCGTAATTGGCAAAAATATCGTCAACAATGGGAGCCAAGGAATCTGCGATTACAAGCTTTTTAAAAAAGCCCCAAAGAATAAGTTTTAGGCCGCTTGTCGCTTGGTCATACTTAAAAACACGCTTGGTGTTTATTTGACTTAATAAATTGGAAGCGCGTTCTATAGGACCAGCGACTAGCTGTGGAAAAAAGGCCACAAAAGCCGCGAACGAAATAAAATTTTTAGTAGGCTTTAATTTTTTGTAATAAATATCAAACGAATAGGACATGGTTTGAAACGTATAAAAAGAAATACCAACTGGTAGAACTATACGCAGCGTCCAGGTGCTCCTCACCTCATAACCAAAAGCACTAAACATATCAACAAACGAATCGATGAAGAAATTGTAATACTTAAAGAAACCAAGCAAACCAACATTGCAGAAAACACTTAGCCATAACCAATATTTGGCCTTCGTTTGATTGTCTTTATTGTCGTAAATGCGTTGGCCTACATAAAAATCTAAAAACGTACTAAACAGTATTAAAAAAAGAAATCTCCAATCCCACCAACCATAAAAAATATAGCTAGCAACCAAAAGCAAGGCGTTTTGCAGTTTTAAATTTTTATTACAGACAAACCAGTACAGCGAAAATACTATTGGTAAAAATAATAAATATTCAAAGGAGTTAAA
>CAYMDB010000319.1:0-4053 GCA_964388865.1 uncultured Flavobacteriaceae bacterium | reverse complement strand
ATTTTCAGTTATTGCCCACACTTACAGCACTCGAAAATGTGAGCGTGCCGTTAGAGCTTCAAGGGGCAAAGGAAGCGACTCAAAAAAGTAAGGAACTGCTCGAGAAAGTAGGTTTAGCAGATAGAATTCATCATTATCCTTCTCAACTTTCTGGCGGAGAACAGCAACGCGTGGCTTTAGCCAGAGCTTTTGCCAATGCACCGTCTATCTTGTTCGCTGATGAGCCTACAGGAAATTTAGACGAGGAAACGGGCGAAAAAGTGATTCAGCTTTTGTTGGATTTAAACAAAGAAGCGGGTACAACTTTAGTAATTATTTCGCACGACCTCGATTTAGCCAATCGTACGCAGCAAATTCTACGTCTCAAAGGTGGAAAAATACTAACCAACGAGCGCACTGCTGTCGTATAACATTACTCAAAACTTAGATGAATCAAAATACAATTTGGCTTTTTAAAATGGCTTGGCGCGATGCTAAAGCAAGCAGAGTGCGACTGCTGCTGTTTATGGCCTCCATAATTTTAGGAATTGCAGCTGTAGTATCTATTCAACTCTTTAGTACCAATCTTAAAGACAATATTCAATTACAGTCGAAAGCCTTAATGGGTGCCGACTTTATTATTGATAGTCGACAAGTGCCAACCGAACGCGCAAAAGCAATTATTGACTCTTTAAATCCGCAAGCTTCTGAGGTAAATTTTGTGTCCATGATTGCCTTTCCAAAAAATGGAGGCACCAAATTGGTTCAGGTGAGAGGCTTAGAAGGTAATTTTCCATTTTACGGAACTATTGACACCAAACCAGTCTCTGCTGCAACAACTTATCAAGATGTAGGTGGAGCATTAGTTGATGCGACTTTATTATTGCAATTCAATATAAAACCGGGTGATTCTATTAAAGTTGGTGAAATTACGCTACCAATCTCAGGATCTCTAAAAGCCATTCCAGGCAGCACAGCCATATCAACCTCAGTGGCACCTCCAGTGCTAATTCCATATCGATTTATTGAAGACACACAGCTCTTACAATTTGGAAGCAGAAAGGAATACCAGTACTTCTATAAAGTATCGGACACTGTAAACTTAGAGCGACTGTCCAATAAAATGAATCCAATTTTAGATAAGGAAAATGCAGATTTAGACACCCATATCAGTACTAGCGGACGCCTTGGCAAACGCTACGAAAATGTTGGTAAATTTTTAAACTTGGCAGCATTTATCGCCTTATTATTGGGTTGTATTGGTATTGCCAGCTCTGTTCATATTTATATTAAGGAAAAACTAAAATCTATTGCGGTTTTAAAATGTATGGGAGCGTCAAGATTACAGAGTTTTCTCATTTTTGGTATTCAGATTTCAGGAATTGGGATTGTAGGTGGCTTGATAGGTGCTTTGGTCGGTGTTGGACTTCAAGAACTTTTCCCTTATCTGCTCAAAGATTTTCTTCCGTTTGCTGTTGAAATTAATATTTCGGCACAACCCATCCTAATGGGAGTTTTTCTAGGCTTTTTTATGTCGGTATTATTTGCCTTATTACCTTTATTAAGAACCTGGTATGTATCTCCTTTAGAAGTTTTACGAATAAATGAACAGGCGTCTCAGGAACCAAGAAAAGTCCGCTTTGCGGTATTTGGAGCAATTTTAATATTTCTGTTTTTGTTTTCATTTTGGTTGCTTCAAGATGCACTTTATGCCCTTGGTTTTGTGGTCGCTACGCTTCTAACATTTGCAGTTTTGGCTGGGATTGCAACGGTGTGTATGAAATTAATTAGACGATACTTTCCGAAGTCATGGGGCTTTACAGCAAGACAAAGTTTACTCAATTTGTTTCGACCTAACAATCAAACGGTAGTTTTAGTGGTGGCTATTGGCTTAGGAACCTTTTTAATTAGCACCTTGTATTTTACGAAAGACATTCTTTTAGCTAAAACTGAAGTCGGACAGGCTTCTCAAAACGCTAATGTCATCATATTAGATGTTCAAAGTCAACAACGCGAAGCTGTAGCCCAAAGTATCAAGTCCAGTGGATTGCCCATAGTAGATAATATTCCGCTCGTAACCATGCGCATGCATAGCATTAAAGACCGCTTGGTGAATGATATCAAACAAGATACCACAAGTAACATTCGCGGGTGGCTGTTAAATCATGAATTTAGAGCTACGTATCGCGATTCTTTAATTGATTCCGAAGAACTTCTTGAAGGGGAATGGACAGGACAAATAAAACCAGGAGAGCCGATTTTGTTTTCAATTTCAGATAATGTAGCAGCAGATGCCAAATTAAGTGTTGGTGACCCCGTGGTATTTAATATCCAAGGCGTGCTTATGGAAACCAAAGTAGGCAGTATTCGCAAGGATGAATGGGGTCGATTGCAACTCAACTTTGCCATCGTTTTTCCTAAAGGAGTGCTCGAGCAAGCGCCGCAATTCAATGTGTTTTCTACGAGTGCACCCAATGCGAAAAGTTCTGCAAATTTACAGCGCGAACTAGTAGCGCAATTCCCTAATGTTTCTATTATCGATTTGCGACAGGTCTACACCATTGTAGAAGATATTTTAGATAAGGTCTCGTGGATCATCAATTTTATGGCCTTTTTCAGTATTCTTACAGGAATCATTGTATTGATTGGCTCGGTAAGAACCAGTAAATACCAGCGCATTAAAGAAAGTGTCTTGTTGCGAACCCTTGGCGCTAAAAACAATCAGATTTTGCAAATATCAGCTTTTGAGTATGTGTTTTTGGGACTTCTCGGCAGCTTGGTTGGTATTTTGTTGGCCCTTGTGAGTAGTTTATGTCTGGCTTTATTTGTGTTTCAAGAGCCTTTTGTACCGTCGGTGATTCCGTTTTTGGTGTTTTTACCTGGGATTACGCTTTTGGTTTTGGTTATTGGCTTAAGCAATATTCGGACGGTCTTAAAAAGTTCACCTCTAGAAGTGCTTCGACGAGAGGGGTAGTGATACTTGTAGCGTGAGGCATTTCAATTTTAAATATTATATATCTAAACATTTAATTTATAATGTTCTGTGGAAAAAAGCTAAGCATCATCAATTGTTATTGAAAATTAAAAGTTTTATAGAAGGACTTCGACTGCGCTCAGACTGACAGCAGGTTTTAAAGTAGCTCTAATAATCTTTTTTTCAGCATTAAAGAACTATCATAGTTAAAAATTCTCACGGATTAAATGACCATACCAGCATCTTATAAAAATTCAGTAATTTTACTGCTCATTTAAAAATGCTAATGAAAAATTATACCATCGCAGTAGTTCAACTCAACTTGAATTCTACTCCCGAAAACAATTTAAAAAAGTGCCTCAGTTGGGTTAAAAAAGCAGCAAAAGAAGGATCAGAGGTTATCTGCTTACCAGAACTTTACAGCAGTCATTATTTTTGTCAAAGTGAAGACACCGCAAATTTTGCTTTAGCCGAAACTTTATATAGCACCTCGTATATTGCTTTTAGTGAGCTTGCTAAGGAATTAGGAGTTGTAATTATTGTGCCCTTTTTCGAGAAGCGGATGGCAGGCATTTATCACAATAGTGCTTATATAATAGACACTGATGGAACTGAAGCCGGATTATATCGAAAAATGCACATTCCAGATGATCCGCATTTTTATGAGAAATTCTATTTTACCCCTGGCGACTTAGGTTTTGTAAATAGCAAAACAAAAAAAGGTAATATTGGAACCCTCATTTGTTGGGACCAATGGTATCCGGAAGCCGCACGATTAACAGCACTTAAAGGATCGGAGGTTTTATTTTATCCTACCGCAATTGGTTGGCATCCACAAGAAAAAGAGACCTATGGGGACCTTCAATACGGAGCTTGGATGAATGTGATGAAAGGTCATGCTGTAGCCAACGGAGTTTATGTGGCGGCGGCTAACAGAATTGGCTTAGAACAATATTTGCCAGATACCTCAGGCATCGAGTTTTGGGGAGCCTCTTTTATAGCAGGCCCACAAGGTGAAATTCTAGCACAGGCCTCGCATGATAAAGAGGAATTTATTATGGCAACGGTGGATTTAGAGTTGCAAGAAAACGTGCGTCAAA
>CAYMDB010000318.1:0-4086 GCA_964388865.1 uncultured Flavobacteriaceae bacterium | reverse complement strand
AGCGTATAGGAAAACATCAATATCCAAAATATCGCTTCCTGTATGCATGTGAATGCCGTTGATGTTCATATTGGTATTTTCTACAATACGGAGTAATAATGGAATTTGATGAATTGAAATTCCGAATTTACTGTCAATATGACCCACAGAAATATTGGTATTGCCGCCCGCCATCACATGCGGATTGATGCGAATACAGACTGGAATCTTAGGGTGCTTGGTTCCAAATTGTTCTAAAATGGAGAGGTTATCAATATTAATTTGAACTCCGAGTTTCGAAACTTTTTCAATTTCTTCAAGAGAGACTCCGTTTGGAGTAAAAATTATGCGCTCTGGCTTAAAACCAGCTTTCAATCCAAGTTGTACTTCTTGTATAGACACTGTATCTAAGCCCGAACCTAACGAATTGAATAACTTTAGAATTGAAATATTTGAAAGTGCTTTGGCCGCATAGTTGAGCTTTAATTTTTTAACCTTCCCAAAGGCCTTGGTTAAACGCTCGTATTGGGCAACAATTTTGTCGGCATCATAGACGTAAACTGGACTTCCAAACTGTTCAGCTATTTTTAAAAGTTGTTGATTCATCATGTATTTTTGTCAAATATATTTTATTAGTTCTAATGTAAAACGAATTCCATTAAAATATTTCACATTTTAAACATATTGTTAATTATATAACAAATTCAGATGAGTGAAGTTTAAACGTATTTCACAATTAAATATTAGGGTAAGTACTTGTGATTAATTATTTTTGTGTCATTCAAATTTTGGTCGTAGTTACCGAATAATAATCAAAAATTTCTGATAAAAAATGAATTTACACGAATATCAAGGAAAAGAATTATTGAGCAGTTTTGGAGTCCGTATTCAACGTGGTATAGTTGCCCAAAGTGCTAAAGCCGCTGTAGATGCAGCAAAACAATTAACTGCCGAAACAGGAACAAGTTGGTATGTTATTAAAGCTCAGGTTCATGCTGGTGGTCGCGGAAAAGGTGGTGGCGTAAAATTAGCCAAGAATCTTAAAGAAGTTGAAGAAGTTGCTGGAACTATTATAGGAATGAATTTGGTAACACCTCAGACTTCTGCTGAAGGCAAAAAGGTGCACCAAGTGTTAATTGCTGAAGATGTTTATTATCCTGGTGAAAACGAGCCAGAAGAATATTATATGTCCGTATTATTAAACCGTGGCAGCGGAAAAAACATGATTATGTATTCTACCGAAGGAGGTATGGATATTGAAACGGTTGCTGAAGAAACTCCACATTTAATTTTTACTGAAGAAATTGATGCTGCTTTAGGCATTATGCCTTTTCAAGCGCGTCGTGTGGCCTTTAACCTCGGTTTGTCTGGTACAGCGTTTAAAGAAATGACAAAATTTGTAACGGCTTTATATACGGCTTATGTAAAGTCTGATGCCTCTTTATTTGAAATCAATCCGGTGTTAAAAACCAGTGATGATAAGATAATGGCGGTTGATGCAAAAGTAACATTAGATGATAATGCCTTATTTAGACATAGAGATTTAGCACAATTACGTGATTTACGTGAAGAAAATCCAATTGAAGTTGAAGCAGGAGCTTTAGGTCTTAATTATGTAGATTTAGATGGAAACGTTGGTTGTATGGTGAATGGTGCCGGATTAGCAATGGCGACCATGGATTTAATTAAGCAAGCGGGTGGTGAGCCAGCAAACTTCCTAGATGTTGGTGGAACAGCGGATGCGGCTCGAGTAGAAGCGGCTTTTAAAATTATTTTGAAAGACCCAGCTGTAAAAGCTATTTTAATTAATATTTTTGGTGGTATTGTCCGTTGCGATCGTGTGGCGCAAGGTATCATTGATGCGTATAAAAATATGGGTAATATTAAGGTGCCAATTATTGTGCGTTTACAAGGAACCAATGCCGATGTCGCTAAAGAATTAATTGACAACTCTGGTTTAGATGTGCTAAGTGCAACTGAATTTCAGGAAGCTGCTAATAAAGTACATGAAGTATTAAGCTAAAATTTTTAGCACCTAGCATAAAGTAAAAGAGCAACATTATTCGTTGCTCTTTTTTTGTTGGGGTTTTTTATTTGAATCTTCTTTTTTTGGCATCGGACCTCTTAAATGAATAATTAAGCCGTTTAAGAAATTCCTTAGAATCTGGTCGCCACATTCCATGTATTTAGGATGATCTTCTTTTCTAAAAAAGGCATTGAGTTCACTTTTTGAAATCCGGAAATCCACCAACTCTAATATTTTTACAATATCGTCGTCTCTTAACTTATGGGCTACTCTTAATTTTTTGAATATGTCGTTATTTGTCATATCGGGCTTATTTTTTAATAAGGTATTAGGAATTTGATTACTAATTGTTCTTTATGTAAATGCTAATATAAGTAATTTTGTAGGGCTTCGATTGCGTTCAGCCTGACATTAGATTAAATTATGGTGTGTAAAAATATAAATGAACCAATTCTCAATGTTGTGCCTAAAACTTTTCGTTGTGCTCACTACCTCTAATTATTTTAATTTTCATTGACGATTTATCATTCAAGTATAGTTTGCATTTATAAGCAATTTAGAGGGGCTTCGACTGCACTCAGCCTGACACTCCTAAAATTTGTTTGGATTTATGAGTAATTTTGAAGGGCTTCGATTGCGTTCAGCCTGACATTATATTAAACTACGGTGTATATAACCACAAATACGCGGTTCCAAAATGCTGAGCCCAAAAGGTTTCATTGTGCTCACCACCGTCGATGATTCGACTTTCGATTTGACTTTCTTTTACACCTTTAGACCTAAGCAATCTTAACATTTCCTCTAATTTCGGAATCATGGTTTCTCCTTCATTAGTTCCAGCTAAAAAATAAAATTTTGAATCCTTTGAAATGAATGTTGTTTTTACAAAATCGAAAATTTCAGGATTTATCCAGAATGCAGGGGAAAAAACTCCAGCTTTTCCAAAAGTGTCGGGATATTTTATCGCACCATAAAACGATAGTAATCCACCTAAAGATGAACCGAATAATGTGGTATGTTCAGCATCTGCTTTTGTTCTGTAGGATACATCTATATGAGGTTTTAAGGTGTTTTTAATGAAGTTGAGGTATACATCTCCCTTACCACCGCCGTATGTTTTGTGAGGGTATGGTGTTAATTCTTCGATGCGTTTTTCATTGCCGTGTTCTATGCCTACGATAATGCTTTGGTTTATGTTTAAACTATCTAAATATTCATCCACTTGCCATTCGCCAGAAAAAGCCGTTTTGGTATTAAATACATTTTGAGCATCATGCATATAAATGACGGGATAGCGCAATTTTGAATCGTGATAATCTTTAGGCAAGTACAACCAAATAGTTTTTAAAGTGTCTAGCTGAGGTGCTGAAATACTAATGCACGTAACTTGCTCAGATACGGTGCTTTGTGCGTTTACTGTATTTAGGGAAAATAAGAGGAAAAAGAGAGTTATGTATTTGTAAGTCAATGTTTTAAAAATGTTTCGTGATGACAAGAGTTTAAAATAATCGACTAAGTACATTTAATTTTTCGACAAGATACATTATATCAACGACAATAAAATAAACGACCTCTTTAACTTTACAGTGTAAAATTAATCCCTCATGAACAATGATTAACCGCGCTGAAAAACTGAGTTTACTTTCTGAGTTGATAGCATTTGCTCAGACCGATGAACATATACAATCCATTGAATATAATTTTTTGTTTAGTATAGCAAAACAATTAGAAATTTCTAGAGATGATTTTGATTATCTTATAGAACATCCAGTAACTTATGTGCATTTAAAATCGCATAGTGAACGTATTGTTCAATTTCATAGACTTGTGCTTTTAATGAATTTAAACCATAAGGTATCCTCTAAAGAATTAGTCAAGATTCACAATTTTGGATTGCGAATGGGTTTAAGTCATGAGTCTATTAACCGCGTCTTAGATTTGATGGATAGTTTTCCTAATAAAATAGTGCCGCCAGATTTTCTGATTGATATCTTTACGGTTCAGTATAATTGAGGAGTCCCATTGTTCTTCGGACATTTCTCCAGAGGGGAAAGGTTGGGAATGACACAGTTTTTTGGTGG
>CAYMDB010000317.1:0-4110 GCA_964388865.1 uncultured Flavobacteriaceae bacterium | reverse complement strand
AATGAGCCGTAGCTCATAGGCCTCAGGAAAATGAAGATTATCTATAGAGTCTGCCCATTCGGGATGTAAGCCTTGCTCTTCACCTAAAATCCGTTTGGCTGCTACCACATGTGCTGTTGCTAACTCAATAACCGTTACCATACCAGCCTTCTTAGCTGCTTTTAATGAGGCATAACAAGAGCCCTGAAAGCCCCAAAACACTAACCCTTTGAGATCTTCTTTCTTTGCGCGCTTTTCAATCTGCCCTGCCACATAAGCATCAAACTGAACATCTCGGTTGTATACCGCATTCTGAGTTTTACTAGACTTACCATAAAGCTTCCGAAATACAATCTCCTTTAACTCAAAGCGCCAGTTAGCATTCACCTGCTGCCCATGCACACCTTCAACAAAACGCCGAGTAAAATAATTGTTATTAACCTTTAAAAAAAAGCGCTGTAAACTATGGTGCCGAACATAGGAACTGGTAAAAAAGGTGTCTAGCACACCGAGTTGCTGCATGGCTTTGGCCACCTGATAGCTGTGTTGTTTTCCGGAATGGGATAAAATTATGTTCAATGCTCGGTGTTTTGATAGGGTGTTTTAATGCTTAAATTTTAAAATCTTTCATAGATCACTCTAAAAAAGGCTTATAATTAATCGTATAATTTAGATTATTCGTTCTCATTTTTAAAAACTTAGCTGGGTTACCCGCCACTATATTTTTTTCGGCAACATCTTTATGTACAACAGCAGATGCCGCTACCACAGCCCCTGTATTGAGATGAACACCAGGCAAAACAGTAACACCTGAAGCTATCCAGACATGATTATCAATACAGACATCACCCCCATAAAGCGCATGGGTCTCATCGTGCGGATCATGACCAAGTGTCCATATTTTGGTATAAGGCCCTATATCGACATTAGCCTTAATAAGCACCTTATACCTGCGGCAATCGATAAAACAATACTGATTAATAATGCTATGGGCACCCAGTTCAAGATTCCAAAAACAGGGAATTTTTGTATGCATAAGGATCACAGAACTCGCAGCGATTTTTTTGTTAAACAAACGCAAAAAGGCCTTTCTTACAGCATGTATGGGAATATGCGTGATAATCTCGTTAAAAATGTAGTTTAATATGGCTCCTCCGTAGCGCTTCATCTCGTCTCAAAGTGTTTTAAGGCTATTTTAATATTTTGCTCCCATGAGGCATAAGCTCTATAAGCTGACCAATTGGGCTGGAAAGTTACTTTATTTTTATCCCATTCTAAAAACTTTTCTTCTAATGCCTCCTCACAATCGGGTGCAATAAACTCAGCCAGCCCAAATCTTTTGCATATATCATAGAGACCGCTCTCTGTTTTTGAGACCAGCAAATAAGGTTCAAAAGGTGCGGCCACATTTAAAATACCACTCTGCGACTTAAAACTACTGGCGTAATTTAGCAATAAGATATCTGTATGCTTCAAAACACTATTCAACTCCGCATCACTGAGATACTTGTTAATCCATGTGATTTTATGTGCAACCTCAAAAGTCTTTGCCAATACCTTTAAGTCTGCCATGGTATATGCTGAACTTGCTGCTTGACCTGCAATAATTAAATGCAGATTTTGCATCTGTTGCAAGGCCTTTATAGCGGCTTCATAATTTTTTTCTTTTCGAATATTACCCAAAATCGTACATAAGGTAAATTCACCTTGTAATACCATTAACGCTGTTTTTAGTTGCTTATTCTCCGTTTTTACATTGTCATATAAGCCATGGGGCACAGAAAAATAATGCGTGCCGTTGTTGTAGTACCACTTTTTTGGTAATACCTCATGGTACAGCGCCCAATCCATTAGTGTCATAACACAGCGCATACTTAAACCCGAAAGCCATTGAAACGGCAAGTAGGCATCTCTATCCGGATCATGTAAAATAACAGCAAAACGATGTTTAAAACGCAATGGGTGAAAAAATGGTACCCAAATAAATGCGGTTAATTGGTCATAATCGTTAAACACCACAATAGAGGGGCTTTTGAATACTAAGTGAAAAAACAGAATAAAGGGATTGAGAATAGAGCGAAAAACAAAATACAGTTTTTTTAAAACCTTATGTTGTGTTTTTGGGACATCGGGTAGTAAAATGAAATCCCGATTATCAGGTTCGGTTTGTGCGGCATTAGAGGGCAAAACAAGCTTACAAGTAACACCTAGCCTTATGTACTCCATTAGAATACGGTTGGCATAACTATAGTTACCACCAAAGGAATTGGGATTGTAAATTATAATGTTCACAACAATCTTGGCGGGGGTTCATTAATACTCTGCTCAATTAAGTTGATGTCTTCATCGGTGAGTTGAACCTTCCATTGATTCATCACCTCGTTTGCAGACCGCTCTAAATTATGAGTTTGCCTGTGTTCTCGACCTTTATGTTCCTTTTGCTCTTGATAAAAATCAATTTTGCTTTGTACGTTTTTATCAATTGATAAATTATAAAAACCCAAGACTTTCATAATCTCTTCTTGTATATTCAAAACTAACGCGTCATGCTCAACAATTAAAAAAGATAAATTCATTGCTCTTAAATCACTAAAATACTGCTCACTAATTCTCCACCAAATCAAAGTATTTGTCACAACATCTCCTTGTGGATACAGTTTAGAATAACTTGCAATATCTGCGGCGTACTTGTGTTGATAGGATAAAGGCAAATAACTAAAACCAAGAAACCAGTTCATTCGTTTCATAGATCCAATAAAGCGGTAAGGATTTCGCTTGATAATGACCATTTTTGCAGAAAACTCACGAATCATATAAGGAACAAAAAAAAGTGCGATCGGGTCTTTAGTAAAAACAGCTTTTGCATTTAAAGAATACCCCAGATGCTTAACGATTCTTGCATAATCTTTCCAATTTAAGTTTCCTGATTGCAAAAGGCGAAAGAGACGCACCATAAAAAAATCAAAATTCTTGTTGAGTAGTAAAGCCTTTTGCGTTTCATGGACTAGACCAGGCTTTAATTTGTCTTCATTTATAAACCAAGGCACACCTTTAAGTCCAAAAGTGCTTAGCGTTGTCCCAGGGTTGAAGACCTCACCAGTTAGATAATTTATAGAGGAATGCGACCCTATAATATCTGCTAACCAAGTAATCCCTGATCTTGGTAAACCAGTAAGAAACATCAGTTCTCTATCCATTTACCGTGTAATTATCTCAACAAAATTATCAGCAGAATAATAGGATGCAGTTTTGCTTTTTCGGCTTCTAGCTTTTTCCAAATACATATTGTAATTATTTTGCATGGTTTCTAATGCCATTACAAATTCGTCGATATTTCCTTCTTCTACACAAATACCAGCCCCATAATTGGTGACAAACTCTTCAATCCATCCTCCTTTTGTTCCAATAATTGGTATACCATAAATGCCAGCCTCTATTGCAACGCGTGAATCTCTAAAATAGTAAGAAGAATTGCGATAGGGCAAAATAACACAATCTATTGACAACAATTCGTTTAAATAGGCCTCAGGCTGTAGATTGTAATCTATAATTTTTATAGTCTTATCGTTTTTAATTGTTTCAGTTAAAAATATGTCTTCCCCCTTATCTGTTCTGAAACCTTCTTTCCATTGAATGAGAAAATTAACTTTAGCAGCATTTCTTGTTTTAAATTTTTCAATGGTTTGCAATAAAATATCTGATCCCTTTTCAAAGCGCTCATAACCTAGACTTCCAAAGGTTATGGTATTTTTATATAGCTCACTTTTATTGTTATTGCTAAAAGCAACTGGCTGAGGAACCAAACCGAACTGTACTCCAGTATAAGCTTCTAACTCCCTTTTTGCCGTTGTAGTTTGAACGAGCAGCTCTACATTCTTATATCTATTTAACCACTTCGCAAGCCTTTTGAATAACAAGGAAGATTTAGGGAAACTCATCGATTTTGTGTTCTCATTCCAAAATCCTGGTGGGGTTAATATTAAAAATTTAATCTTTGTTTTGGAATAAAATGCCAATACAAAGGACCAAATTATAAAGTGGTGAACAGTTGCCGTTGGCAAAAAATATAAAGCGCTCTTGTGACGTCTAACAACACCTAATGAACTCCGTATAGAATCATTTAAGTTAAAA
>CAYMDB010000316.1:0-4117 GCA_964388865.1 uncultured Flavobacteriaceae bacterium | reverse complement strand
TCAGACGTGTCACAACCCATCATCATTAAAACCAAGATGATAGTAGCTATAAAGAAGAAACGTATTTTATGGTTTTGCATTTTCAATCGTAATTACCAAAGGGTTTTGTTTACACTTTGAAAAGTTTGATAAATAATTGTCCCATTCTTTTTTAGAGCCAAACTGTCCGCTTTTTTTCCAACCAAAACCAGCGTAATATTCTGCTATAGAATCTTCAACTTCAATTTGCATAAACAGGTTACTCTTATCTTTTTCTTCTGAAATATATTTATGGAAATCGATAAGCTTATCAACATTGGTTATAACCATGCCTTGCCCCAATTGCGAGCCATCATGAGGTTCCCAATAACTCATCCATCCCTCTTCTGCGTTTATTGAAGTTTTCCCTAAATTGTCATGAAGCGTTAAGCCGGCTGAAATGGTTTCAGCTCCTGATATGGTAATTGAATGTTTTGAAAGATTTTGACCATAGTCTAATGAAATAAGTTTGGTCTCTTCAATTCTCCCCCCATTGAACTCATAAGGAGCATATTCTAATTCAAATAAAGTTCTGATAGGGCCTACGGCTATGGTTTTATAGCTTATGAAATTTTTAGAAACTTCGTAAACGTTATCATTTTTAATAGCTATACCACCAACTCCTCTACTTGCTCCTACATGAAAATTATCTAGACCCTCACCAGTATCCTCGTGGTAGGTGCCTTTACCAGAAGTATATTTTTCGTACCATTTGTTGATTATTGGATATTCTACGCGCTTCAGCCAAGCATCGATTCCACTGGATAAAGTACCTTCTTTAAGATTATTTTCGTATCTATATTGCGCATTTGGGCCATAAGTTCTAAAGGCTACTTTATTGTTTTCCCATGCATAATCATCTGTGCGCTCAGGAACAAATCTAGAATAACAAATCGTATCTTTTTTCACGTTTTCTGTAGTGCCGAAAACTTGATAGACTTCTTCTGAAATGGCTTTAAGTTTTGGTTGAAAAAGTAAGGCATCGATATTTCCGTCTCCGTCATAATCTATAGTTTGAGACACTAAACTATCTCCACTAACTTTATGAATAACCTGAAATGCTGTAGCATTTAAGGATTGTAAATCAGATGCATTAATTTCCACTGTTTCAAATACTCTATCAATATCTAAATTGTTTTTTATTGTAACTAAAACTGAATTTGCATCTTCTTTTTGACATGATAAGAAAACTAAAAATATAAGTATAAAAGCACTATTTTTCATTTTAATCTTCATTTGAAGGTTTACCAATGGTTGCTAAAATTCCACCATCTACATAAAGAATATGGCCGTTTACAAAATCACTAGCTTTAGAACTTAAAAATATAGCTGCGCCAGCCAAGTCATTCGGGTCACCCCATTTTGCTGCTGGTGTTCGCCCAATGATAAAATCGTTAAACGGATGACCATCAACACGTATCGGAGCGGTTTGAGACGTTGCAAAATAGCCTGGACCAATACCATTAACTTGTATGTTGTGTTTTGCCCATTCCGTAGCCATATTTTTGGTTAGCATTACTAAACCACCTTTGGCTGCAGCATAAGCACCTACCGTATTTCTTCCTAATTGGCTCATCATTGAGCAAATATTGATAATTTTGCCAGCTTCGCGTTTCATCATACCTTTTACTACATGCTTAGACACGATAAATGGACTAACCAGGTCGATATCCAAAACTTGCTTAAAATCTTCAACCTTCATGTCTGCAAGGGGTGTGCGTTTTATGATACCGGCATTGTTCACCAGAATATCTATAGCACCCACTTCGCTTTCAATCTTTTGAATATTTGAAATGACGTCATCCTCATCGGCAACATTAAATTTGTACCCTAAGGCATGAATTCCTTCAGCTTTGTATTTGTCAACTGCTTCATCTATTTTATCCTGAGAAGAATTTCCGTTTACAATTATGGTTGCACCAGCACTGCCCAAGCCTTTAGCCATGGCCATTCCAAGACCATGGGTACTTCCGGTTACCAGCGCCACTCTACCTTTTAAATTAAATAAATCTTGAATCATAATTATCGTAATTCTGTGATTTTTGCGACATCCATATCATTGTAATCTAAATTTTCACCAGCCATACCCCAAATAAATGTATAATTTGAAGTCCCAGAACCAGAATGTATGGACCAAGGTGGAGAAATGACTGCTTGGTGGTTATGCATCCAGATGTGTCGGGTTTCTTGAGGTTGACCCATAAAATGACAAACTGCTTGGTCTTGACGTATATCTGTGTAAAAATATATTTCCATGCGCCTGTCGTGAACGTGGGCGGGCATGGTATTCCAAACGCTGCCGGTTTTGAGTTCTGTCATACCCATTTGCAATTGACAAGTTTCAACAATACCGCCAATAATCATTTGATTTACTGTTCTGTGGTTGGCAGTTTCTAAACTTCCTAACTCAATTTTATTAGCTTCTGCTAAGCTTGTTTTTTTTGTAGGATAAGTGTTATGAGCCGGTGCCGAATTCATATAAAATTTAGCTGGATTTTGAGCATCGTCACTTTCAAATATCACAACTCTTGCACCTTTGCCTATGTATAAAGCATCTTTATGACTTAGTGTAAAGGTCTTTCCATCAACGCTCACCTTACCTAAACCACCGACATTGATAATCCCTATTTCGCGTCTTTCAAGAAAATATTCAGATTTTAGCGGATCTATGGATTCTAAAAATAGTGGTTTTGAAGTAGGCACAGCACCACCTGCCATGTAGCGGTCGTAGTGGGTGTAAACCCATTTAATTTTGTCCTCTTGAAGTAAATCTTCAATTAAAAACTCCTCCCTTAACTGTTGTGTATCATATTTTTTAACTGCCTTTGGGCTTGAGGCGTATCTTGTTTCAAAAATGTTTGACATAATTTATTTATTTTAATTTTTATATCGATTTTCTTATTCCTTGTTCTAATCCGCGTAATTCTGCTAAACCACGCAGGCGACCAATGGCCGAGTAGCCCGGATTTGTTTTTTTCTTTAAATCGTCTAGCATTTTGTGACCATGGTCTGGTCTAAAAGGCATACGTAGGTCTTTGCGATTAGCTTTAACCCGTTTTTTCTGCTCTAAGATTAAGGCTTTCATCACAGCATACATATCCACATCTCCATTTAAATGGTCGGCTTCGTGAAAGTTGCCATCTTTATCTCGTTTAGTGCTTCTGAGATGTATAAAATGGATGCGATGGCCTAGGCGTTCTACCATACCAGGTAAGTCGTTATCTGGTCTGACACCGAAAGAACCAGTGCAAAATGTAAGTCCGTTGTTGTGACTTGGCACAGCTTCATATAAATCGATAATATCTTGTTCTGTACTTACTACTCTTGGCAAGCCTAAAATAGGATACGGCGGATCGTCTGGATGAATGCACATCAAAACGCCCGCTTGTTCGGCACTGGGGATAATAGCTTCTAAAAATTGAAAAAGATGCATCTGTAATGTTTTGGCATCTATGGCGTTATAAGTAGCCAATATATCATTAAACTCTTCAAGACTATACCCTTCTTCAGCACCTGGTAGCCCTGCAATAATGTTATTAATTAGCTTTTGTTGATTATCTTTTGTAGTGCTTTCTAAGTAAGCTTTTGCTTTTTTCTTTTGCTCCTCTGAATAATTTTCTTCGGCACCAGGTCGTTTTAGTAAATACAATTCAAATGCAGCGAATGCATCCGCTTCAAAACGCAAAGCTGTAGATTTATCTTCAAGTTCAAAATCTAAATTAGTTCTGGTCCAATCTAAAACGGGCATAAAATTATAACAAACAGTATCTATACCGCATTTACCAAGGTTAAGTAACGTTTGTTTATAGTTTTCAATATAAGTTTCAAAATTACCAATACGAGTTTTGATATTTTCGTGAATGGGTACACTTTCTACCACAGACCATGTTAAACCAACCGCTTCAATTTCAGCTTTACGTTTGTTGATTTCTTCTACACTCCAAACTTCACCGTTTGGAATTTGGTGCAATGCTGAAACAACTCCCGTTGCCCCTGCTTGTTTGATATCTAAAAGAGAAACCGGATCATTTGGTCCGTACCACCGCCATGTTTGTTCCATAAAAAGGCTATGTGTTTTTTGTAAATTGTTCCATTATAG
>CAYMDB010000315.1:0-4124 GCA_964388865.1 uncultured Flavobacteriaceae bacterium | reverse complement strand
ATTCACCAAATTTCGCATCCCGAAACGCATTACCAAAGTGCTATTCAAATACGTCGCCAAACCAATAGTTACCGCTAAACTTGAAAAAATATAAGGGAAATATTCGCCTAGATCATACTGTACTTGGAAGATTTGTTGCGAGGTACTCAAATACACCATAAAAGAGCCTGTTATAAAACCAGAAAGCAAAGTGTAAATAACAGCTGGTCTTATCCTGAAAAAAGCGAGAGTTCCTGTTTTAAAAATAGCGAGTCTAAACGTCTTTTTATATTCAGGGTGCAGAGTTTCGGGTTGCCGCTTCCAAAACCAAATTACCGTAATTAGGCCAATAATTAAATTGAATGTGAAGATGGATTTCCACCCAAACTGTAGCAATAAAAACTGTCCTAGCACAGGTGCAATCACCGGGACTAAAATAAAGGTCATCACCACAATAGAAAGTATTTTGGCCATATGATCTCCGCTATACGAATCTCTCACAATGGCTATACTCATAGTTCTCGGTGAGGATAAACCAATGCCTTGCAAGGCTCTACCAACAAGCATCACTTCAAAGCTACGGGTTGTCATACAGATGATAGAAGCAATAACAAAAACTCCAAAACCAAAATAAACCATGGGTTTCCGTCCAAAACTATCGGAAAGTGGACCGAAAATAAGCTGACCTACACCAAGGCCTAAAAAGATAGTAGTGATTAATTTTTGGTTTTCGGTATCAGAAACACTGCTTAAATAATCACCAATTGTTGGAAGCGCTGGCAAAACAGCATCAATAGTTAATGCAACTGTAGACATTAACGCAGCCATCAAGACTACAAATTCTAGTTGCGAACGCTTTTGAATTTTCATGCCGCAAAAGTACGGCGAAAGATGAAAGTGAAAAACGCCTTAACAATAATTTAAAGCGGAATATTTCCATGCTTACGAGTCGGTCTGAGCACTTCTTTATGTTCTAACATTTTAAATGCCTTTATCAATTTTCGTCGTGTGTCTTTTGGCAAAATGACCTCGTCAATAAAACCGCGTTCTGCAGCACTGTAGGGATTGGCAAATAGTTCGGCGTATTCAGCTTCTTTTTCCTTTAACTTAGCGTCCTGATCGGTTGCAACAGAAATATCGCGTTTAAAAATAATTTCCGCAGCACCTTTGGCACCCATCACAGCTATTTCGGCATTTGGCCATGCAAAATTCATGTCGGCTCCAATGTGTTTAGAGTTCATAACGTCATAAGCCCCACCATAGGCTTTTCTTGTTATTACAGTGATTCTTGGCACTGTTGCTTCACTGAAGGCATACAATAATTTAGCACCATTAGTAATGATGGCATTCCACTCTTGGTCTGTACCCGGTAAAAACCCAGGAACATCTTCAAGTACTAATAATGGAATATTAAAACAATCGCAAAAACGCACAAATCGTGCTCCTTTTCTTGAGCTCGCCACATCGAGAACACCGGCTAAAAACATAGGCTGATTGGCAACAATACCAATACTTCTGCCGCCAAGCCGAGCAAAACCAACAATAATATTTTCGGCGTAATCTTTATGAATTTCATAAAATGAATCCTCATCTATGATTCCTTTTATAACATTATGCATGTCATAAGGTTTGTTGGAGTTATTTGGAACAATATCCGCTAAGCCTTCTCTCAATTCATCATTAAGTTGATAGGGTAAATCTTCCGCTTTTTCCCTGTTGCTTTGCGGCAGATAGCTCAATAATGTTTTGATATCCTCTAAACATTGCACATCGTTTGCAGAGCTTTTGTGAGCTACACCAGACTTTGAAGCGTGCACGCTCGCACCACCGAGTTCTTCGCTAGTAACCTCTTCATTAGTTACGGTTTTAACCACATTCGGACCTGTAACAAACATATAACTGGTGTCTTGTACCATAATGGTGAAATCGGTCATGGCAGGTGAATAAACGGCTCCACCAGCACAAGGTCCCATAATTGCAGAAATCTGAGGAATGACTCCTGAGGCTTGAACGTTTCGATAAAAAATATCGGCATAACCACCTAAGGAACGCACTCCTTCTTGAATTCGTGCACCACCTGAATCATTGAGGCCGATAATTGGAGCACCAACATTTACGGCCATATCCATAATTTTACAAATCTTTTCGGCGTGAGTTTCTGATAAAGAGCCTCCAAACACTGTGAAATCTTGTGCAAAGACATAAATCAGTTTCCCGTTTACAGTGCCGTATCCTGTAACCACACCATCACCGTAAAACTTTTGGTCGCCCATGCCAAAATCTTTCGTTCTGTGGGTTACCAAAGCACCAATTTCTTCAAAAGAGCCCTCGTCTAAAAGATACATAATGCGCTCTCTGGCCGTTAGTTTTTTCTTTTCGTGTTGTTTGTCTATACGCTTTTGTCCACCTCCTAAATGTGAGAGTGCCAATTTTTCGTTACGGGTTTTTATCTTTGAATCCATAGTGTCTTAGTTTGGTAATCGTAAAATTTTCTGATCTTCTAAATACTGTTTCACGGCTATTTTTGCAGCAATCTCAGCTTCTTTATGATGTTGGGCTTCCAATAGGCTAGGGGAATAATATTTTTTTACAAAATGCGTATCAAAATTTCCGATCCTAAACGCATCGTGTTCAAAAACAAAACGACCGAATGGTAAAGTCGTCTGAACACCTTTTACATGATAATTGTCAATGGCAGTTATCATTAATTCAATGGCTTCGTCTCGTGTACTGCCGTAAGTGATTAATTTTGAAAGCATAGGATCATAATAAATAGGGATATCCATACCTTCTTCAAAGCCGTTATCCACTCTAATATTTTCGCCTTCAGGTAATCGATACACTTCTAGGTTGCCTACACTGGGTAAGAAATCGTTCATCGGATCTTCGGCATAGACTCTTAATTCTACCGCATGACCCTTAATTTTTAAATCGGATTGTTTCATTGAAAGTGCTTCACCACGGGCCACTCTAATTTGAAGTTCAACCAGGTCCACACCAGCAATCCATTCCGAAACCGGGTGTTCTACTTGAAGCCTCGTATTCATTTCCAAGAAATAAAAGTTATGATTAGCGTCTAATAGAAATTCAACCGTACCAGCACCAAGATAATCACAAGCTCTTGCCACGTTGATGGCTGCTTGTCCCATTTTTTCTCTTAATTCTGGGGTTAATACTGCAGAAGGTGCTTCTTCTACGACCTTTTGATGTCGTCGCTGAATAGAACATTCACGCTCAAAAAAGTGAAGAATATTACCGTGACTATCGGCCATCACCTGTATTTCAATATGCCGCGGTGAGCTCACGTATTTTTCGACAAAAACAGATCCATCACCAAAGGCTGAAGTCGCCTCGCTAATAGCACGTTTCATTTGTTCTTCAACATCTTTTTCTTTTTCAACAACACGCATCCCTTTCCCGCCACCGCCAGCAGCAGCTTTGATAAGAATTGGGAAACCAATATCTTTTGCAATTTGAATGGCCTCTTTAGGTTCTGTAATGGCATGATCTACACTAGGAACCATAGGAATATCATAGCCTTTTACCGCATCTTTAGCCGCTAATTTATCTCCCATCATTCTTATGGCCTTCGATTTTGGACCGATAAAAATAATATTGTTTTGTTCTGCCAATTCAGCGAATTCTGAATTTTCACTCAAAAAACCGTAACCAGGGTGAATGGCATCAACGTTTAATGATTTTGCGACTTCTATGATTTTTTCTCCTCTGAGATAAGATTGGTTCGAAGGTGCCGGACCAATACAAACGGCTTCATCGGCATATTTTACATGTGGAGCATTTCTATCGGCTTCAGAAAAAACAGCGACGGTTTTTATGCCCATTTTTTTTGCGGTTCGCATGACTCGAATAGCAATTTCTCCACGGTTGGCGATTAAAATTTTTTTCATTTAGGTTTATCTTTTGTCATCACTTCTAAAGCTATTTCGTTTGAACATACTTTAGAGACGATGCGGCTATATTTTAGTTTTAATTGGAACAACTCTATTATTCAAATTCTATAATAAGTGCATTTTTATCTACGGTTTCACCTTGTTTTACATAAACAGATTTTATGATACCATCTCTTGGTGATTTAATCACATTCTCCAGTTTCATAGCTTCTAAGATGAGTAAGCTATCATCTT
>CAYMDB010000314.1:0-4139 GCA_964388865.1 uncultured Flavobacteriaceae bacterium | reverse complement strand
AAATGATTGTGTTCAATAGCATTCAGCAAAGTATTGGTAATAGCCTGCTGACCCACAACGTCCTTAAAGGTTTGTGGTCGGTATTTGCGAGCTGAGACTACGAAGTGTTCCAAATTTTGCTGTTTAACTTTAGGATGTTTTGATGATGTTATAATGATTTTTTAAGCTCTTACAAATTTAATAATAACCTAGAAATAGCCATTTTTATGGACTTAAATTTAATATGAGTTATTAACATTTTTTACTGATGTTCCTGAAGTTTTTAAGTTTGAAAAACATCGCGTTTTAATTTCATATGCTATTCTATCAAGATGTTGAAATTTAATTATTGATTTTTAGAATTTATCATTTGCCGATTAAATTGCAGATTTTATAATTCGTTTATCGTAATTTTACAGCTTAGTAAATCGCCTTATCGATCCTAATTGTTTTTAGGGTAGGAAAGTCCGAACACCACAGTGTAAGCATAGTGGCTAACAGCCATCCACCGGAAGGTGAGGAAAAGTGCAACAGAAAGTATGTACAGGTCATGCTGTAGTGAAACCAGGTAAACTCTATGCGGTGCAATGTCATGTATACTAACGTTTGAGCGTACACGCGCGATTGTTAGAGGGTAGACAGCTAAAGTTTGCTGGTAACAGTAAACGCAGATAAATGATAAGGTCTTTTGGTTCTTTGTTAGGAAGTGATTCTTAAACAAGTTCTGAATGAACAGAATTCGGCTTATAGATTTGCTTAAATAAACAAGCTCTTTGCGTTTGCAAAGAGCTTTGTTTTTTAATTAAACAGCAAATTAATTTTTTGGTGGTGTCAGAGTGTAACCTTGAATTTTTGCGATATTATAGGTGTCATAGAAATAACGCATCATCATAATTTTACCATCCTGAATCATAGAAACGGTATGATAAGGAATTGTAATTTCTTTTCCTGATGCCTTATCAACAATAGTATTTGTTCCCCAAGATAAAAGCCATTCACCTTCATTCCAATTATTTTCAACTTTTACAGGTAAATACAAATCACCATTTATGGCGTGTTTGTACTGTTTTGTGCTATTGATATAATATTCTTTATGTTGCTTAACATTCATGGAATCTAGTCCACCTCCTAGACCATATATCATGGCTTTTTCATGAAGTTGTGCATTCATTTTGTCTACGTCACCGCTCTGCAGTGCGGCCGTATAATTTTTGGCGAGTTTTTCCGCCATTTCAGCATTCTTAAATTCTAAAGTAGCCGTGGCCTCTTGGGCAATACTAATTAAAGTGCTTCCTAGCATTAGTAAGACTAGAATCATAATTCGTTTTGAAATTTTCATAATTGTTTTGATTTTTGGTTAATAAATTTTTAACCCTATCACCAATTAGAATAAGAACAAAGTAAAAATGTTTACAGAACGACATCTGTTGAGCCTTCTAAAAGTAGTAAAAATTTTTTAAGAATTAACATAAAACCTTGAAAATCAATTAGTTTTTAAAAAAACTAAACCTATTTCCACCATAGCTTTTAGAATGGGTGTAATGCTCTAGAGCACTTAAATCTGTATGTTTGGAGTGTTCTACAATTAATAAACCGTCTTCTTCCAATAATTGATTTTTAAACACGAGTTCTGGGATTTTTGAAAAGGTGTCAAGTTCAAAATCATAAGGTGGATCAGCAAAGATTATGGTATGTTGTTGCTTTGATTTTTCAAGAAAAGTAAAGACATCACTCTTTATGGTGCTTATGGACATGCCGAAAGCCTCAGCAGTTTCATTTATAAATTTAATGCAACCATAATGATCATCAACCGCCGTAATTTGCTCTGTTCCTCGTGAGGCAAACTCGTAACTAATATTGCCAGTACCAGAAAACAAGTCGAGCACTGAAATATCCTCAAAATAATACTGATTATTTAAGATATTGAATAAAGCCTCTTTAGCCATATCTGTTGTTGGACGAACAGGTAGCTTTTTAGGAGCTGTGATGCGTCGGCCTTTAAAAATTCCGGATACAATGCGCATTAAAATGAGTTTAGGATGAGATAGTGGTGGTGAAGTGTTTCTTTGTTAATAGTATCGGCGTATTTAAAATTTACGTCGGTAGTTATAAAATCGACATGCCTCACATAGGTATAAAGGATTTTGTAGTATTCATCATCCTTATCAATGCTGCCCGAGAGTTTAACACTTGTGGTCTCAACATTGAGATGTAATTGTTCAAAAACAAATAAAATGTAATATATAAAATCTTCTTTGCTGTGGTATTCAAAAACATTAAACAACTGAATTTTTCCTTGATCTACAACCATAACTTCAATACTGTTCAAATTTACATTGATGTATAGAACTTGTTCTTTTGAATGCGCTTCGAGCTTCAAAATCGATTCAATTAAAACACTAGAAGCGTGTTTAAAAACAAATTCGCCAAAGGTGTCAAAAATATAGTTGTTGATATTTACATAAGGCACATAAACGTTGACGCTTTCATTTATGGCAATGTCGTCTGCGGTAATGTAATCTGTTCTGAGAATTTTTGAATCGAATTTTAAATAGTCCGCTTTAATGGTATCGTCATATAAGGCCTTTGGAACAAGGGTGGCTAGTTCGTTTTGATGAATGACAAAGACCTCGCTAAAGTCATCAGAAAACACAGTAGTACTGCTTAATTCTGTTTTAAGATGCTTAAGTAAATCAACTGGCGTTAATTTATTTGCAAATTCAATGGAATATAGAAACTCAACGGTGTTGGTGGTTTTGTTTAGTATACAAAAAGAAAGCCCATTCAAATGGATTTGAATGGACAGTTCTTTAATATCATTTTGCTTCAAATTATTCTTTATTTGTATAACTTTTTGGCCAGTTTCCTTTAGTGAATACTTCTTCCATAGAGCCTACTTTTAAGGCCGGACCATTTACACCATCTACAGAAACGACTTGATTTTCTTTTTCAATTAAATATTTCTCTTGATCATCTAAAATCACAGCCTTTTGAACACTCGCTTCAAATACAGGGTAGGTGTCAAGTTTGCCTGCTTTTAATGTAAACGTAGCTCCTTCTTTTCCTATGCCAACGTTCATCATTTTCTTAAAGCGATCACTACCTTTAAAAATAGAATCTTTTACAGAGTAAAAACTTAAAGTATCAATTAAGGTAATCGTTTTCATAGTTTCTACACCACCAAATGCACGTGTTCTTTCCACGTCTAATACTAAAGTATCGCGTCTTTGGGTGATGGGCACTTTTCCATTTTCAACAAAATCTATTAATTTGTCAAAACTATCGGTATACACTCCGTTAACTTCTTTATATGCCAATTCAGTATCTCTAATGTCAATCAGACGATCAATTACGACTTTATACCGTTCTACTTTAAGTTGGTTAAATTGAATTTCTCTATATACGGACATAAATGTTAAATAGCCCAAGAAAATAATCAAAGCCCAAAGTACAATGTTGATGACTGGTTTTAGTTTTTTTGGCACAAACTTATCTATTAACCAAACAATACCAATGGTCAATAGAATAATACCTACAACGGCAATAATTACGTTTAACATATTTTTATTTATTAGTTAGGTCTTAGGCAAATCTACAATTTTTTTTTGTTCGTAAAAATTATCTAAATAAAAAACACAAAAAATATGGAAGTAAAAAAAATCGAAGGACTTAAAAGATAGAATAATGCTATCTTGCTACATAATAATTTCTTTATGATTTCAAATGCTTCTGCATTCTATTCGCTGTTAAAATCTAAGTTTCCATTTGCCCCAACTTCTAAGCAAGATCAAGTGCTCATGCAACTTTCGCAGTTTATTTTTGACACGAATAAAAATTCAATTTATCTTTTAAAAGGCTACGCAGGCACAGGAAAAACCAGTATCACAGGAACTATTGTCTCTAATTTATGGCAAGCAAAAAAAAGTGCCGTTTTACTTGCGCCAACAGGAAGAGCGGCTAAAGTAATTTCAAATTATTCTAAAAAGGAGGCCTTTACCATTCATAAGAAAATATACTTCCCTAAAAAGAATAAGAGTGGAGGAGTAAAATTTGTAATGCAACCCAATAAACATCGCAATACGATTTTTATTGTTGATGAAGCTTCCATGATTCCAGATACCCCTTCAGACTCAAAGTTGTTTGAAAATGGCTCACTTCTC
>CAYMDB010000313.1:0-4143 GCA_964388865.1 uncultured Flavobacteriaceae bacterium | reverse complement strand
CCATGGCAGGTTATATTCAAGATAACTTTGTGGGTACCGCACCAGATGCGTCCTACTATTTATTCAGAACAGAAGATGCGTCCAGTGAAAATCCGGTAGAAGAAAGTTATTGGGTAGAAGCGGCAGAACGCGCCGATAGTTTAGGTGTTGATATGATCAACACGTCTTTAGGCTATACCACATACGACAACCCCAATTACAGTTACACACCAGCTGATATGAATGGGGAAGTTGCTTTTATTTCAAAAGGGGCATCAATAGCTGCTGAAAAAGGAATTTTAGTGGTGGTAAGTGCAGGTAATGACGGAACTGCGGCCTGGTTAACCGTTGGAGCACCTGCAGATTCTCCAGCAGTGTTTTCTATCGGTGGGGTAGATGCTAATGGAGATTATGTGGCCTTTAGTTCGCAAGGTAGTACAGCACAAGTGGGCTATCAAAAACCAGATGTTGTGGCAAGAGCTGGTGCAGCTTATGTTATTGACCAAAATAATAACATCACACAAAATAATGGCACCTCGTTTAGTTCACCAATTCTTTGCGGTGGCATTGCAGCATTATGGCAAGCCATTCCCGAGGCGTCCCCAACTGAAATCATGAATTATGTGAGGCAATCAGCTTCGCAATATACAAGTCCAGATGATTTTTTAGGTTATGGTATTCCAGATTTAGATGCAGCGAGAAATTTAGCATTATCTTTAAATGACGTGAAAATTGAAGATTTCAGACTCTTTCCCAATCCGGTTAAAACAGAATTACAGGTCGCTTTTCCAACTTCGATAGAGGCATGCGAGTTTAAACTATTTAATTCACTTGGTCAGGAAGTTTTGCGTGAAAGGCTTCAGAATGATTTGAATAGCCTTGATGTTTCAAATTTAGCACCCGGACTCTACATGATGAAGCTTTCAACCGAAAACATATCAAAAACATTAAAATTTATAAAACACTAAATGTCAAATAGGATCACTGCACTTTTCAATATTAAATATCCAATAATTCAAGCAGGCATGGTTTGGAATAGCGGTTGGCGTTTAGCCTCTGCAGCGAGTAATGCCGGTATTTTAGGTTTGATAGGTGCGGGTTCTATGTATCCTGAAGTATTACGGGAACACATTCAGAAATGTAAAGCGGCAACAGATCAGCCTTTTGGTGTCAATGTACCGATGCTATATCCAAACATCGAAGACATCATGAATATTATAGTCGAAGAAGGGGTAAAAATTGTATTTACTTCCGCAGGAAACCCGAATACTTGGACCAAATGGTTGCAAGACCAAGGGATTATTGTTGTGCATGTAGTGAGTAGTGTAAAATTCGCACTAAAATCGCAAGACGCTGGTGTTGATGCTATAGTTGCTGAAGGTTTTGAAGCCGGGGGACATAACGGAAGAGACGAAACCACAACGCTTACATTAATCCCGATGGTGAAAGAACAACTTCAAATTCCCCTTATAGCCGCTGGTGGTATTGCCACAGGAAAAGCCATGTTAGCCTGTATGATTCTGGGTGCTGATGGAGTTCAAGTAGGAAGTCGGTTTGTGGCGAGCGAAGAATCTTCGGCGCATCAGGCATTTAAGCAAGTGGTTGTTGATGCGAAAGAAGGTGATACCCAATTAACCTTGAAAGAATTAGCACCAGTTAGACTCATAAAAAATAAGTTTTATAATGAGATTCAAGAGCTATACAAAACCTCACCAAGTGCAGATGAGCTCAAGGAACTTTTAGGAAGAGCGAGAGCCAAACGCGGTATGTTTGAGGGAGATTTAGAGGATGGCGAATTGGAAATTGGACAAATAGCAGGTTTAATCCACGATGTGAAGCCTGTAGCTCAAATTGTGGAAGCTATGGTGAGTGAGTTTGAGCTTGCTAAGCAGCATGTTGGTTCGCTTTAATGTTTCGAAAAAAATGATACGTTAACAACAATAGTTTGTAAATTTAAATGCCCAGAAGAACAAACACAGATAAAAAACAATACGTTAGCATATGAAAAATGCATTCTTTTTATTTTTAGTTTTTTGCGTTTTAACGGCTTGTGAGCGTAATTCTACCGAGGATGAATTCGAAAAATTTAATTGGAACCAAAGAGCCGCGAGTTTATCTGTTGTAGATTCCCTGGAAGCAGGGACATCTTATCTGTCTATTTATTCACAAATTTACAGTTTGTCACAGCATAAAAAATACAATTTAACGGCCATGGTGAGCCTAAGAAATACCAGTGAAACCGATACAATTTATATCTTGAAATCTAAGTATTATGACACTCATGGCAAATTGATAAAAAACTATATTCAAAATCCGGTTTACATGTTGCCTATGGAAACTATAGAAATAGTAATCAATGAAGCAGATGTTTCTGGTGGCACAGGTTCTAATTTTATTTTTAATTGGAAGACACCAAAGGACACGTCAGAGCCTATTTTTGAAGCGGTAATGACCTCGACTGTGGGTTCGCAAGGTTTGTCCTTTACAACGCATGCAAAAAGAATAAACTAATAGAGAACGCTTAGCCCAAAACTGCTATTTTTGCAAAATGGTTTTGAGCAACTACACCAAAGAATTTAAATACAATTTAAAACTAGCATCGCCTGTTATTTTGGGTATGCTTGGGCACACTTTTGTGAGTTTTGTGGATAATGTGATGGTGGGGCAATTGGGTGCTGCGGAATTAGCCGCCGTATCCTTGGGTAATAGTTTTATTTTTATTGCCATGTCGCTTGGCATCGGATTTTCCACAGCGATAACTCCACTCGTGGCAGAGGCAGATTCAGAAAAGAATTTCGCAAAAGGGAAATCGGTTTTTAAACACGGACTCGTACTTTGTACAATTCTCGGTTTTCTGCTATTTTTCATCTTGCTTTTAGGAAAGCCTTTAATGTATATCATGGATCAGCCCAAGGATGTCGTAGAATTGGCAATTCCGTATTTAGATTTGGTCGCCTTTTCGTTGGTGCCTTTAATTGTTTTTCAAGCCTTTAAACAATTTAGTGATGGGCTGTCGCTAACCAAATATCCCATGTATGCCACTATTATTGCCAATCTTTTAAATGTACTTATCAATTATGTTTTAATTTTTGGAAAGTTCGGTTTTCCTGAAATGGGTATTGTTGGTGCCGCCGTAGGAACCCTTGTCTCAAGATTTGTGATGCTGTTTCACTTGTGGTGGTTATTGGCGAAACGCGATAAATCTAGAGCTTATGTTACCAATATAAAGTTTTTCAAACTGAGTAAGCAGCCCTTAAAAAAATTAACAGCTTTAGGCTTACCTAGTGCTATGCAAATGTTTTTTGAAGTCGGCATTTTTACTGCGGCCATTTGGTTGAGTGGTACTTTGGGCAGAAACGCTCAGGCGGCTAATCAGATTGCATTGAATTTATCATCTATGACCTTTATGGTGGCCACAGGATTAAGTGTGGCTGCGATGATTAGAGTGGGCAATCAGAAGGGACTAAAGGATTTTAAAGCCTTAAAGCGTATGGCTGAATCCATATTTTTATTGGGCTTTGTTTTTGCTGTCGTGTTTGCTCTACTATTCATAATATTTCATAGGGTGCTTCCCGATTTATATGTCAATTTAGACGATCCCGTCAATGCTGTTGATACTGCTGAGGTTGTTGAAATAGCCGCAACCTTGCTGTTGGCAGCTGCTGTTTTTCAGATTAGTGATAGCCTGCAGGTCATAGCACTTGGTGCTTTACGAGGTCTTCAAGATGTGATGATTCCTACCGTCTTAACTTTTATTTCATATTGGGTTGTTGGCTTTCCTGTTAGTTATGTTTTAGGAAAAGAAGAGGCTTATGGGAGCTTAGGAATTTGGTTAGGCCTTTTAGCCGGATTGAGCACTGCTGCAGTTTTGCTGTATTTTAGGTTTAACTATTTGACTAAGAAGTTGATTCTGAAAAGTACTTTTTAGAGTTATAGGTTAGGATTTGCTTTTAAGCAGTTAATTTTTAACTCGGCTGTTTCTTTTTTTGTCATCCTGTTTCGATGCCTAGTGAGAGATTAGGATCAAAGGATATTTCATGGTGTTTGAGATGCTGAAACGCGTTCGGCATGACAAAGATGAAAAAATTGATTTCCGCGCAGAGGCGCAAAGGCGCAAAGCTGAGAAGCGGCAAAGTTTTGAAGTTTACTGGTTATGTTATTTTC
>CAYMDB010000312.1:0-4171 GCA_964388865.1 uncultured Flavobacteriaceae bacterium | reverse complement strand
ATTTATGGGTAGAAAAGATTCAATTGCAGCTCCCTATTTATACCCAACACTTCTTTATCATCATAAATCCGGATTTTACGCAAGTAGCTCAATATCCTATCTCACAAAAGCTGATGAGAGCAGAGTTGATTTATTTGCTGTGACTGGTGGTTTCGATTTCAGTATAAAAAAATTAGATGGGGATATTTCTTTTACTGTTTATGGCTTTAATGCCGATAGTTATAACGTGATTTCAGAGGTAGGCTCAAATCTCACAGCACTGTTAGAGTATGATTTTGATTTTCTTAACCTAGGGTTGTCTGCAAGCAATTATTTTAATAAAGGGGGTAATTCAGATTTCTTTTTATCCTCGGAGGTGAGTTCTGATTTCGTTACGACAAATAAAAAGTTTCAATTTTCACCTACAGCAGGAATTTATTTTGGGTCACAGAATTTTTACGAGCAATACGTCGTAAATAATCAATTAGGAAATGGTAAGGGCGATAGTTCTGGGCAAGGACAAGGCAGTCAGAATACCTCGCAATCTTCAACTGTAGTTTTCAATGAAAGTGAACAATTTAAACTTATGGCCATTGAATTTAGTTTACCCATTTGGTATCAATATCACTCATTTTATGCCGTTGTAGTCCCAACCTATGTCATTCCTAAAAACGGTTCTGTGCTCAACGTTGATGGCACTGTGGTCAATGAAAAATTAGAAAATTCATTTTATGTTATGACGGGTGTCTATTATTTGTTTTAAAACATGAACTGATCTCGTTCTCCAGGATTTTCGATGGTGGGTAGTAAAAAGTTTAACATTGAGGTCTATAATTTTAAAAAAGCACTTTTCGGCGCTTTGTTTATTTAAGCGCTAAATTGAATAATCCTAATCTTCAGTTGAGTCCTCTGCAGAATGTGCAATGATAAACATTTAATTGCCTTTTATGCGCGTCCACAAGTCAGATAGTAGCTTTTTCCCATCACGCGTATCCTTTGGTGCTTCAACAAACCTAACCTTTCCTGAATCATCTACGTCCATCTTATATTGAAAAACAAAGTTTTCAGATTTTGGTTCGAGGCTCAACAATCCAAATCGTAAATCATTAAAATAAAGCTCATCGTTCTTTTTACTAATGGTGTACCAGCCTTCAGAAATAGTAACCATACGTTTAACATTTTTTTGATTGATGAGATCGCCTAGAAGGTCATAGTTTTTAGGATAGCTTTCAAAGGTGATTGGTTTTGAATCAAAAAACGAATAGTTTCCCAATAAATAAGCATCCTCAGTTTCAACATTAGCGCTCCAAAGTATAGTGTTTAATGGAGAAGGTCTCGTATCTATTTGAAGATACTCTATCTGTTGTGTTTTTAAAGCCGATTCAAATTTTGAAAAGGCTGTCCATTTTAAAAAAAACGTCAATAGGAGGTAAGCGGAACTTAACACCAAGCCCATAGTATTATAATAGCGGCGTTTCTTCGACGTACGTTTTTGCCGCATGGCAAGAATTAAAAACACTAAAAAAGGGACTGTATAAAGCGGATCGATAACAAAAATGGTTTTAAACGCTAATCTTAAATCTAAAGGCCAAAATAGTTGTGTGCCCCAAGTGGTGTGTGCATCTAAAATAGGATGTGCTACAAAAGCCCAAAAGAATAGCCAAGACCAATCTTTAAAGTTGTTATACCTCTCGTAGCGCGACACCAACCATCCAAAAACAGGAGCAAAAACCACTGAAAAGACAATAGAATGTGTAAAACCACGATGTATAGAAAGCGCAGTCACCGTATCGGTGACATAAGACGCCAAAACATCTAAATCAGGTATGGTTCCGGCAATGGCACCATAGAGCATCGCCTTGTTTCCAACCTTTTTACCTAAAACAGCTTCACCAACTGCTGCGCCTAATACAATTTGCGTGAGAGAATCCATGGAATGTACAAAAATAAGCCATATCTACTAAAAAAGAATCAGTCGAAGCTGTTTATATAGCTTTTATTTCTTTAAATCGAAGTGACCTGTTTTTGGTATATTTCTGTTTTGGATTAGGTTAAAAAGTCCTCTTTTTGGCACTATCTTTTTTAATGGTTACCATCAAATTTATATACCTCTAAAATGACGCTTGTCATTGTATTCATACTTATTCTCATCTACTTTTATTAGGATTTTAAAAGTCATTTTTCATAGGAAGGTAATTACAAGGGTTTTTGAAAGAATAGTCAAAGAACCTTTAACTAAAAAAATGTAGTGTTCGTGTTCCTTATTTTTCGCTCTGTTATGCTCGTGTATCATTTTTTGTAAATCCTGAAGTAGAAATCATTAAGAAAGGAACCGGGCGACAAGTAACATTAGTTACAGACTTACACTATGAATACCATTAGTTTTGCAACAGAAATATAGAGTAAATGAAAAAAAATAAATATAATATAATTTTAGGACTTTTGTTTGGCGTCATGTTCATGGCAAACTCTCAAGAACTTACCCCTATTTCTAAGATGGAGGTTCTGAGTAAAGTTACGGCTCAGAATCAAAGTTTAAAAATTTCCGAAGAAGAGTATATTCAAGCGAGAGCGGACTACAGGCAAACCAATGCTGTTTTTTTGCCAAATATCACAGCAAGTCATACCGGTATTGCTACCACAAATCCATTGATGGCATTTGGATCTAAATTGAACCAGCAAATTTTAACGCAAGCCGATTTTAATCCAGACTTACTAAACGACCCATCGCAGATTGAGAACTTCGCTACGAAATTAGAAATTCAGCAACCTTTAATCAATTTAGATGGTATGTTTCAGCGTAAAGCGGCTAGATCTAAAATGGAGGCTATGTCATTAAAAACAGAACGCACTCAAGATTATCTTGAGTTTGAGGTTGAAAACGCCTATATGCAATTGCAATTGGCATACAAAGCTGTTGATGTTTTAGAAAAGGCCCTAGAGGCTGCCAACGCCAACAAAAAATTAGCAGATAATAGTTTTAAACAAGGTTACTTACAACGTGCCGATGTGTTAAATGTTGAAGTAAGGGTCACTGAAGTCCAAAATCAATTACAAACCGCTAAAAGCAATGTGCAAAACGCCTCAAATTATTTGTCCTTTTTGATGAATGATGAGACTTATGTAGTTTACAAACCATCTGATGAATTAGGGATTTCAACATTCACGATGGAATATAAAATGATTTCAGAAAATCGTTCAGATATCAAGGCTATGCAATTGGCGTCAAATGCCTACGAAGCCATGAATAAGGCCGACCAGATGGCATTTTTACCACGTTTGAATGCCTTTGGAAGTTTTGAGCTTTACGATGACCAAATTTTTCAAGCTGATGCGAGTGGTTATTTATTTGGTGCCCAATTAAGTTGGGATATTTTTCAGGGTTCAAAACGTATTGGAAAATCCCAAAAAAGTAAATCGGAATTTGAGAAATCAAAACTAGAATACCAGCAATATGTCTCGCAGAGTAATTTAGAATTAAACAAAGCTAAACGCGCTTTTTTAGATGCTGAAAATAAATTAGCGCTCAACACCTTAGCCTTGCAACAATCTGAAGAATCCCTAAGAATTAGAACCAATAGGTTTGAAGAAGGTTTAGAAAAAACCTCAGATTTACTAATGGCAGAAACACAATATGCGCAAAAGCAATTAGAATATTACCAAACTATTTTTGAATACAATTACGCACAAGCCTATTTACAGTTTTTAACCAAACAATAACAATAAACCTTTCGACTACGCTTGAGGTGACAAAACAGTGTCTAGATAAGCGCGGTCGAATTGTCTCAAATAAAAAAAAGAATAAAATGAAAAAAACATACACCATCCTCAGCCTTTCAATGGCGCTATTACTAGCAAGCTGTGGCAATAAGGATCAAAAGCCAGTTGCTGATCAAACACCTGCTATTACCGTAAAAGTGAATCAGGTTGAAGCCAATAGTAATAGTCCATTTTTAAGTGTGAGTGGAACAATCCAGGCCTCAAACAGTGCCGATTTAAGTACCAGAATGATGGGCTACGTAGACAAAGTTCATGTTAATGTGGGTGATCAAGTGCGTAAAGGTCAATTATTACTGCCTATCCGTAATAGCGATTTACAGGCAAAAAAAGCGCACGTACGTGCGGGAATTACTGAGGATACTGTAGCTTTTAATAATGCCGAAAAAGATTACAATCGATTTAAAAATTTGTT
>CAYMDB010000311.1:0-4172 GCA_964388865.1 uncultured Flavobacteriaceae bacterium | reverse complement strand
TAAAATTTGTCGCCATTTTTCATCATCCTCCACCAGTTGACGCAAGGTGTGCAGCATATTGGCTCCTTTGTAGTACATGTCGCTAGAGCCTTCCTTATTCACATGGTATTCTCCAATTAAAGGGCGATCGTTTTGAATGTTAGCGCGCGTACCAATCACATAATCTGCCGAGGCTTCTTTACCGTAATAAAAATCTAAAAACAGATTTTCAGAATAGGCGGTAAATCCTTCGTGAATCCACATGTCTGCAATGTCCTTATTGGTAATATTGTTGGCAAACCATTCATGTCCGGCTTCATGTATGATGATAAAATCAAACTTCAAACCCCAACCAGTTCCAGATAAATCGCGACCTAAGTAGCCGGTTTTATATTGATTGCCATAGGTGACTGAACTTTGATGTTCCATGCCTAAATAAGGCACTTCAACGAGCTTAAAGCTATCTTCATAAAAGGGATATGGCCCAAACCAATGCTCAAAAGCTTTCATCATTTTAGGCGCATCTGTAAAATGTGTTTTTGCTTTGTCTAGGTTATAAGACAGTACCCAATAATCCATATCTAAATCGCCCTTTTCACCTTCATACACTTCAGAAAAATTCACATAATCCCCAATATTCACGTTTACGCCATAATTGTTAATCGGGTTATTAACAAACCAATGAGAGGTTATGGTATTGTCGTCTTCTTCCAGTTTTCGCAATCGGCCATTAGAAACATTCATTAAACCTTTAGGATGTGTAACGCTAATAAGCATACTATCTACCTCGTCGTACATGTGGTCTTTGTTCGGCCACCACACGCTAGCCCCTAAACCTTGACAAGACGTGGCAATAAAATGCTTTCCGTTATTGTCTTTTTTCCATGAAAATCCTCCATCCCAAGGAGCGCGTTTGGCTTCACGCGGCTGACCTTTGTAGTGGACTTCTACACTGTTAAGATCTCCGATATTTTGAGTCTTGGTAAGCTTAATAAAATGAGCATGGCCCTCCTGCACAACTTCTATTTGCTCATTATTTTGAGTTACTTTAACAATTTCCATAGGTGATTGCAAGTCGATTTGCATCACCTGAAACGGTTTCAAAACTTTATATTGAATTGTATTTTTTCCAGAAATAAATTTCTCATCTGGTTTTACTTCAATATCTAAATGGTAGTAGGTTAAATCCCACCATTCGCGTTCTGGCGTAATACTTCCGCGCAAGCTGTCTTGTCTGGTGAATGTATTTTGTTCTGAAAGTAAACTTTGACAATCAGCAGTCAAAATGAAACACGCAACCACTAGGGTAAAAAGTATTTTCTGCATATCAATCGTAAAATTGCTTTTTTGAAACTTATGGAATAGCTTTTATCTAATTATTTTATTAGGGAAAACAACAACACTTTCGTGACCATTGTCAGCAACCGCTGCAATACCGAAGAAGAAATTATCAATCACAATGCCATCTAAAGTAAATTCTGAAACATCATCTACATAACGACTGTGGTCCCATGTTGGTGATGTGGTATCTCTCCAATATATTTTATAGCCTTTAGCGCCTTCCACTTTATTCCATTCTAATTTAACCGAGGCTTCTACGATTCCTCCAATTCCAACATCACTTGGAGCGGGTGGAGCGGAGGCGAGGCTTGCCATGGTAATGGCATTGACAGCGGTGAGTTTTTTGTTGTAGGGAAAATTGACATGCTCAAAAGTGTCACCGTATTTGATCCCGTTTTCTGTTCGAATATCTTGGTGTTGTTGTGTGTAGTTTTCATGAGCTTCCATAATTCTGATACCTGCAAAACCAGCATCGTTAAACGGTCTATGATGACCACCACGTCCAAAACGATCTAAACGGTAAACCATCATAGGATTCATTTCTGGCATATAAGTCTTAGTGGTTTTGTAAATATAGCGTGCGAGCTGACGAGAAATGCCATCAACTTCTCCACCATAAAAACGACGCGCTCTGGCTTGCTGGACTAATTTTTCAGGATCAGTTTCGGCTGTGGTGATGGGTTCTGAAAAAATTCTGAAGGTGCGATTGTCGATAACTCCATCTACTCCAGAGATATTTCCTATCATGTCGTTATTTAAAACTCCAATAATATCCCAATTATTGTCCTTGGCATATTTAGCCAAACCTTGTCCACCAAATAAACCTTGTTCTTCACCAGACAATCCAACATAAACCACACTACTTTCAAACTTATATTTTGAAAGTACCCGAGCCGCTTCAATTGCACCAGCCATACCTGTGGCATTATCATTGGCACCAGGGGAATCCGAAGTAAAATCTACAGGATCTGAAACTCTTGAATCAATATCACCGCTCATAATAATGTAGCGGTTAGGGAATTTTGTGCCGCGCTGAATGGCAACCACATTAACGACCATCACATCCTTTACAATACGAGGATTTGTGCCTTTTTTCACTAAATCTTGTTGGTAAAAAACCTCTAGACAATTGTTACAGTCTTTAGAAATGGTTTCAAATTCAGATTTTATCCAGCGCCGTGCTGCTCCGATTCCTCTGGTATTAGAAACGGTATCACTTAGGGTATGTCGCGTGCCAAAATCGGCCAAGGTTTTAACGTCTTGTCGAAGCCGTTGTTCTGAAACCGCATCTATAATGTCGTATATTTTTGGATCTTGTTGTGCTGAAAGCGTTAGGGCAACGCCAGCCAAAAGGGTAAATAGGTAGTTTTTCATCTGTAAATTTTAAATAAATTTAAGTAATAAATCTCTTACGTGTTCAGAATTTTTTATTTGATACTTAGCTTTTGTTTTTGTGTAGCCTACTTTTATTGTGAAGGCATCTTCTGGTGCAGCTTCAAACATATATTCGTCAGTCCAGTCGTCACCCATAATAAGAATAAAATCATAGTCTTCCTTCATGAAAAGTTGGTTGGCGGCTCTACCTTTATTTACATTACTACTTTTAATTTCAATAACTTTATTTCCTTTTAAAACAGAGAGTTCGTTATTGGCAACCATACTCGTTAACACGGTATTTAATTCCATTGTTCTAATCTGGGCTAATTCCGGATCTGCCGTTCGGTAGTGCCATGCCAGGGAATACTCTTTAATTTCTATAAAGGTTCCAGGCGTGCGATCTACAAAAGTTTCTAAGATAGGTCTAATGTTAGCCATCCACTCTGTTTTCACAATTTCGATTGCCGTCCATTTTTTATTTTCACGTTTCCAAACACCATGATCGGTAATTAAATCGTAATTTTTTTCAGCAAACCACTTTTGAAATGTGGCTTTATCCCTTCCACTGATTAAATTTAAATCGGTATCGGCTTGGTTTTCAAAAGCATCTAAAATTTTGAATAGCTCAGCGTCGGGTTTAGCGTCTTGTGGATTGTCTTTAAAGCCTACCAAGGTGCCATCGTAATCTAAAAGCACTAAGCGTTTTTTAGCATTTTTAAAATGATTGACTATTTCATCCTCGTCCTCTGATGAAAGTTTCTTAGAGACCACAACTTCCTGCATCTGATTTGTAGCGTCTAAGGATTGGAAGAATTCTGAAGCCCATTTTTCGATATCATAACGTTTTAAGCGTTTTTGTAAAATTTTCATTCTGCTTTGTTGTTCCTCAAGGGGCATGGTGAGTGCTTTTTTTATGGCAGAGGCGAAATCTTCAAAATTATTTGGATTAATTAAAATAGCTTCATTCATTTCTTTGGCAGCTCCTGCCATTTCACTTAAAATAAGGACTCCATCTTGTCTGGTGCGTGTAGCAACATATTCTTTTGCGACTAGATTCATGCCATCTCTAACTGGTGTGATAAGCGCCACATCTGAAGAGGTGTATAAATCGATAAGATTTTCAAAAGGAAGGGATCTGAAGAAATACCAAATTGGTGTCCAACTCACAGTTGAAAATTCTCCATTAATTCTCCCGACAAGTTCATCGGTTTCACGTTTTAGTCGCTGGTATTGTGGCACTCCAGACCTTGAAGGAACCGCCAACATTACTAAGCGAACTTTTTCTTTGTATTCTGGATACTTTTTTAGGAAATATTCAAAAGCTCTAATCCTATTGGGTATGCCTTTGGTGTAGTCTAAGCGATCTATGGATAGGATGAATTTTTGATCTTCACCTTCGTTAAGATGAGAATCTAAACGCTTTTGCAGTTCAGATTTTTCTGTATCTGGATCGTTATGTTGAAGCGCAGCATCAT
>CAYMDB010000310.1:0-4214 GCA_964388865.1 uncultured Flavobacteriaceae bacterium | reverse complement strand
TATCTTCATCCCGAAATATTTCAGCTGATAAAATCACTTATTTGGTGCGTAAAGATACTATTGTTATTCGAAAAATTGAATTGGAAGATGATCCTAAAATTGCAAAGGCCATTCGCTCTGTTTTAATTGAAATGGGTGTGCCTAAAGTGGGCACGGCTTATGAGGATGCTGCCTTAGATTGTATGACAGAAACCTATGACAACCCTAAAATGTGTTATTTCGTAGTGGCAGAGGATAATGAAATACTTGGTGGTGCCGGAATTTCACCTTTAGAAAATTACAAGGGTAATATCTGCGAATTGCAAAAAATGTATTTTATGCCGGAAGCTAGAGGAAAAGGCTGGGGCAGTAAAATGATGGCAACCTGTCTAGATTTTGCCAAAGAAGCGGGATTTGAGCAGTGCTATTTAGAAACGATGCCCTACATGGATGATGCTAGAAAATTGTATTTTAAGTCGGGTTTTAAGAGTATCCCCAAACCTATGGGGAACACCGGACATTATTCGTGCACTGTTTGGATGCTTAAAGATTTGTAATTGTGTTACTAAAAGACCTTCAAAATATATTTCATCAAGAATTAGATGCCATGTACGGCAAGGACGAAGTGGATAGTTTTTTCTTTTTAAGCACGGATCATTATTTAGATTTCCCGCGTTTTCGTCTTGTATTAGAACCCGAATTTACGATAACAACCTCCGAATATGACGCTTTTTTTAGGGTTCTAGATCAGTTAAAACAACAAAAACCGATTCAATATATTTTAGGGGAAACAGAATTTTATGGTTTAAACTTCAAAGTCAATGATGCGGTGCTTATTCCAAGACCTGAAACTGAGGAATTGGTGGATTGGATATTAAACACCAATCAAAATCGAAAAACAGAGCCTTTGAAAATTTTGGATATTGGCACGGGTTCGGGATGCATTGCGGTGAGTTTAGCGAAAAGGCTCCCAAAGGCGAAGGTATTTGCCTTGGATGTGTCGGTTGAAGCTTTAAAAATAGCAAAGTCGAATGCCGAATACAACGAAGTAGACATTATCTTTATTGAAGCAGATATTTTAGATGATGCGACTTGGAACTTAGCTTCAAACGAATCAAATCTTGATATCATTGTGTCAAATCCTCCTTATGTAAGACAACTCGAAAAGGTTGAAATCCAACCCAATGTTTTAGATCATGAACCGCATTTAGCTTTATTTGTTGAAGATAAAAATCCCTTAAAGTTTTATAAGGCAATTACTAATTTTGCAAACCAACACTTAAAACCAAGCGGTCAGCTCTACTTTGAAATTAATCAATATATGGGTGAAGAGACTAAAGCATTATTAAGGTCTAATGATTTCGATGCTATTGAACTCATAAAAGATTTAAACGGAAATGACAGAATGTTAACAGGAATAAAAAAATAAGATGAAAAGTATCGCAGTATTTTGTGGCAGTAGTGAGGGAAATGATCAAAACATTATTACCGAAGCTTATAAATTAGGACAAACATTGGCGCTTCGCCAGATTGCTTTAGTCTACGGCGCCGCAAAGATTGGTATTATGGGAAAAGTAGCACAAGGAGTTATAGACCATAACGGAGAAACTATTGGTGTAATTCCTGTATTTTTAAAGACTAAAGAAATTGTAAATAACCACCTTACTGAGCTAATTGTTACTGAAAATATGCACGATCGGAAAGTGGTAATGTATGAGAAAAGTGACGGATTTATGATGATACCGGGCGGATTTGGTACCATGGATGAGTTTTTTGAAATTACCACTTGGGGACAATTGGGTCTGCACACCAAACCCATAGGGATTTTAAATACGAATGGTTATTATGATGCTTTAATTGCGCAATGCAAAGTGATGGTTGAGCGTGGATTTTTAAAACAAGAAAATTTAGATGCTGTAGTTATAGATATTACAATTGAAGGTTTATTGGAAAAAATGAAGACTTATAAATCCTTACCAGCACCGAAGTGGTTAAACAAATCCGGACTCTAAATTCCTGCGAAGGCAGGAATCTATAAGTTTATAATTATACAGTTATACTAAAATGAACACAGAACAAAAAATACAAGCCCTCAGAGACGAACTACGTGAACACAACTATAATTATTACATTCTCGATGAACCAACCATAACCGATTATGAGTTTGATGTTAAACTGAAAGAACTTCAGGCTTTAGAGGAAAAATATCCTGAGTTTTTTGATGCCAATTCACCAACACAACGTGTAGGAGGTGCCATTACAAAGGATTTTAAAACGACTGTTCACGATTTTAGAATGTATTCTTTAGATAATTCTTATTCCAAAGAAGATTTATTGGATTGGGAAACAAGAATTAAAAAAATGGTAGATGGTGACGTCCAATATACCTGCGAGTTAAAGTACGACGGTGCCTCCATGAACCTCACCTACGAAAACGGTAAGTTGATTAGAGCAGTAACGCGAGGAGACGGCGTTCAAGGTGATGAGGTTACAGCCAATGTAAAAACCATCCATTCGGTGCCACTTCAATTAAAAGGCAAATATCCTCAGCGTTTGGATATAAGAGGTGAAATTGTATTGCCAATTCAAGGGTTCTTAAAAATGAATGAAGAACGTATAGCCAATGAAGAAGAACCGTATAGAAATCCGAGAAATACCGCATCAGGAAGCTTGAAACTTCAAGATAGTGCTGAAGTGGCAAAACGGCCTTTGGAATGTTTGCTTTACAGTATCAAAGGCAATAATTTGAATATAGAATCGCAATTTGAAAGTTTAGAAAAAGCGAGATCTTGGGGATTCAAAGTGCCCAGAGAAGCTAAGTTGGTCAACTCTATAGATGAGGTTTTAGAGTATATTAATTATTGGGATCAGAATCGCCATAGTTTGCCTTATGAAATTGATGGAGTCGTGGTGAAAGTCAATAGTTTTTATCAACAAGACGAACTAGGATTTACAGCCAAAGCGCCGCGTTGGGCCATGGCTTATAAGTTTAAAGCCGAGCAAGTGTCAACCCGACTCAATAAAATCACCTATCAAGTAGGTCGAACAGGCGCGATTACTCCAGTGGCAAATTTAGAACCTGTGCAATTGGCCGGGACTATTGTTAAACGTGCTTCGCTTCACAATGCAGATCAAATTGAAAAATTAGACATTAGAGAAGGGGACGAGGTGTTTGTTGAAAAGGGAGGTGAAATAATTCCGAAGATTATTGCGGTGGATTTAAGCAAACGCCCAGTCAATTCAGAGCCAACTGTCTACATAACCCAATGTCCAGAATGTGGAACAGAGCTCGAGCGCTTAGAAGGGGAAGCTAAACATTATTGTCCTAATTATAATGGTTGTCCGCCACAGGTTGTAGGGAGAATTCAACATTTTATTTCGAGAAAAGCCATGGATATTGAAGGCCTAGGTGGTGAAACCGTTGCATTGTTGGTCAAAGAAGGTTTAATTAATAATTATTCCGATTTATATGAACTGACCGTTGCTGATGTTATTCCGTTAGAACGCATGGCAGAAAAAAGTGCTGAGAATCTGGTAAATGGTATTGAGGCTTCTAAGCAAATTCCCTTTGAGCGTGTTTTGTTTGCTTTAGGTATTCGCTATGTTGGTGAAACGGTCGCTAAAAAATTAGCCAAACATTATAAATCCATTGATGCTCTTATGGTTGCTTCAACATTCGATTTAATTACAGTTGATGAAATAGGTGAGCGTATTGCAGAAAGCGTTGTTGAATTTTTTAGTTTAGAAGAAAATAGAAAAACTATAGAACGATTGAGAGGTTTTGGGGTGCAGTTAGAAATCTCTGCGGACAAACTTGCCAATCAAACCGATAAACTAAAAGGTCAAACCTTTGTTGTCTCTGGTGTTTTTGAACGTCTCTCTAGAACTGAACTTAAAAAAATAATTGAGGATAATGGTGGCAAAGTTGCCTCTTCTATTTCTTCTAAAACCAATTTTGTAGTGGCAGGCGATAATATGGGTCCGAGTAAACGCACAAAAGCCCAAAATTTAGCTATTCCTATAATATCTGAGTCCGAGTTTTTAGATAAAATAAAGTAAATACTTACCTTTTTAATACATTTAATCGATAAAATATACTTTTTTGTCGTTTAATTCATTAATCTTCCTATATTTGAATTGTTTATAAGGGATTAATAAATGGTATTAAATAAAATCTTAAAAGTAGTACTAGTGCTTCTGGCTGGACTTTTTATTGTGCTTCAACGTTTTGCTTT
>CAYMDB010000309.1:0-4226 GCA_964388865.1 uncultured Flavobacteriaceae bacterium | reverse complement strand
AGGATAGGTGTGTGCATTAATCACATAATGCAATTCAGCATTGGGGTATTTTAGCTTTATAGCTTCAAACAAAATGCTCGTTGTCAAAACATCACCGATCATTTTTTGCTGAATGATTAAAACTTTCATACTGAATTTTTTAATTTTAATAAAAATGCATACGCTTTTATTTATCTAAAAATCAATAATCTTTCCTCCCGAAGCTTGGATACTAAAGTGAGTTATTGATTTTCTTCCACCCTTTCGAGTATGGGGCAAAAGAAGAAAATTTATACAATTTAAAATTAATACAATTTAAAATGAATAAAAGCCGACAATCAATAAAAGACAACAAATTCCAATAGCAAAACGATTCGCATTGAAATTTACACTTATCAAATGCCTAAGTGTTTAGACTAGCAAGACTTTCTTTCATTTTTAATTTTTCCCATTCGGGAAAATGTCCAAAGGACAATTGGGCCTAAACCGCCACACCATATTCACGTAAAGCATCATTTAAAGAGGTCTTCTTATCAGTACTTTCTTTGCGTTTCCCAATAATTAAAGCACAAGGGACTTGAAATTCTCCAGCCTTAAATTTCTTGGTATAACTACCTGGAATTACCACGGAACGCGCAGGAATTACCCCTTTGGTTTCAACAGGTTCATCCCCAGTGACATCTATAATTTTAGTGCTCATGGTTAAAACCACATTGGCACCTAAAACCGCTTCTTTTTCTACTTTGACGCCTTCAACAACAATACATCTACTGCCAATAAAAGCTCCATCTTCAATTATTACTGGTGCCGCTTGTAAAGGTTCTAAAACACCACCAATACCAACACCACCAGAAAGATGCACGTTTTTACCAATTTGAGCACAACTACCCACAGTGGCCCAGGTATCTACCATAGTGCCTTCATCTACATAAGCGCCAATATTAACGTAACTTGGCATAAGAATTACTCCGCTAGAAATGTAAGCACCGTGTCGCGCCACAGCATGCGGAACAACTCTTATTCCTTTAGAAGCGTAATCTCTTTTTAAAGGAATCTTATCGTGATACTCAAAAATACCGACTTCAAAAGTTTCCATTTTCTGAATAGGGAAATACAACACCACAGCTTTCTTTACCCATTCGTTTACTTGCCAGCCGTCTTCAGTAGGCTCAGCAACTCGCAAGGTGCCTGCATCAATGAGGTCAATTACACTTCTTATGGCATCAATAGTGACTCTGTTTGTTAATTGAGAACGGTCGTCCCAAGCATTTTCTATAACGGATTGGAGTTGTTTCATAATAAATTGTACATAATTAGCTTCAAAGATAAGCGCATAACTAAGCATCAAAAAATATTTTGTAAAATTTGTCACTTTTTTTAAAACACTTGTTTTAAAGAGAGGCGTTTGCGTAGTTGGCTAACTTCATTGTATATTTGCCATCTATGGGACGAATTTTAGCTATAGATTTCGGGACAAAACGCACCGGAATTGCTGTAACAGATGAAATGCAAATTATTGCATCAGGCTTAACAACGGTAGATACTAAAACGCTTTTAACGTTTTTAAAAGATTATGTTGTCTCTGAAAATGTTGAGAAATTTGTTGTTGGACTCCCCAAGCAGATGAATAATACAGCTTCAGAAAGTGAGCTTGATATTCAGAAATTTTTATTGAAATTAGAAAAGAGCCTACCTCAAATACCGGTTGAACGTGTTGATGAACGCTTTACTTCTAAAATGGCTTTTCAAACCATGATCGATAGTGGGCTAAAGAAAAAGCAACGAAAAAATAAAGCCTTAGTAGATGAAATTAGTGCCACCTTAATTTTACAAAGTTATTTGGCTTCTCAATCTTAAATAAGAATTGTATTTTTGCACCCGAAAATATTAAAATCATGATTTTACCAATTGTAGCCTATGGCGATGCCGTTCTAAAAAAGAAGGGCAAAGACATTGATAAAGCGTATCCTAAATTAGATGACCTTATCAGTAACATGTACGATACCATGAATGCTGCTTTTGGTGTTGGTTTAGCAGCACCTCAGGTTGGTTTGTCCATTCGTTTATTTATAGTAGACACCTCTCCATTTGCAGAAGACGATGATCTTACTGAAAAGGAAAAGGCAGAGATAAAAAGCTTCAAAAAAACATTTATTAATGCTCAGATTTTAGAAGAGGAAGGCGATGATTGGGCCTTTAATGAAGGTTGTTTAAGTATTCCAGATGTTAGGGAAGACGTGTTTAGACAGCCAGCAATTAAAATACAATATCAAGACGAAAATTTTAATACCTATGTTGAAAGGTATGATGGACTGATTGCGAGAGTGATTCAGCATGAATACGATCATATTGAAGGCATCCTTTTTACAGATAAGTTATCGTCCTTTAAAAAACGTTTGATTAAAGGTAAGCTATCCAATATTTCAAAAGGAAAAATAAAAGTTGATTACAAAATGCGTTTTCCTGCAATGAGCAAAAAGCGTTAATATTAAAAATATTATTCAGGTTATCCTAATCGCAATCAAAGGGTAGAGTGGGAGAAGAATTAAAAAGACTTTAACTGCGCCCAGCCTGATCATAAAAAATTATAATATGAGTTTAGATAAAATTTTATCCATTTCTGGAAAACCAGGGTTATACCAAATTGTTAAACAAACCCGAACAGGTGCTGTTGTTGAATCCTTAATTGACAAAAAACGAATTACTGCGGGTGCGCATAGCAATATCAGTATTCTTAGCGAAATTGCTATTTATACCTTAACGGAAGAAGTGCCGTTAAGAGAGGTCTTAAAGAAGATTAAAGAAAAGGAAAATGGTGAACAAACGACTATAAGTCATAAAGACAGCAAGATAAAACTTGAAGAATTTTTCTTTGAAATTCTACCAGAATACGACGAAGACCGCGTATATCCGTCAGACATCAAGAAAGTGATTCAATGGTATAACTTACTTCAAAAAAATAATCTTCTAGATTTACTAGAAGCTCCTAAAGATGCTGAAGACATCACAGAAAAAGATACGTCTGAAGAAGAATAAGCATGTCAGATAAAGCCGAGCAGTTAAAAGCCTTTGAGCGTTTGTTAATTATTATGGATGAGCTGCGCGAGCAGTGTCCCTGGGATAAAAAACAAACCATGGAATCCTTGCGTCACCTCACCATTGAGGAAGTTTACGAACTTGGTGACGCAATTTTAGACAAGGATTTAGAAGAGGTAAAGAAAGAATTGGGAGATGTATTGCTCCATATTGTGTTTTATTCTAAAATAGGAAGCGAAACAAATGCCTTTGATATTGCAGATGTTTGTCATAGTATTTGCGAAAAGCTCATAAATCGTCATCCGCATATTTATGGTGATGTTAAGGTCGAAAATGAGGAAGACGTAAAACGCAACTGGGAGCAGTTAAAACTAAAAGAAGGTAAAAACAGTGTGCTTGAAGGAGTGCCAAAAAGTTTACCTGCTGTTGTAAAAGCCAGTCGTATTCAAGAGAAAGTTGCTGGCGTGGGTTTTGATTGGGAACAACCCGAACAAGTTTACGAAAAAGTAGAGGAGGAGCTGGCAGAGCTTAAAGTCGAAATTGCAAAAGGCGACAAAGATGCCATTGAAAGTGAATTTGGAGATGTTTTATTTTCTTTAGTCAATTATGCACGATTTTTGAAAGTAAATCCTGAAAATGCTTTAGAACGTACCAATAAAAAGTTCATCAAACGTTTTCAATATCTCGAAGCCAAAGCCAAAGATTTAAACAAATCACTTAAAGACATGACCCTTTCTGAAATGGATGTGTTTTGGGAAGAGGCTAAAAAGCTTTAAGAAACGTATTAACCATCGTAGCTAGAAGAATCATTATCCACCCTTTGTAGTCATGCTGAATTAATCCCGAGACTTTGAGACAGAAAGCCATAAGGATTGATTGTAATTTGGGATTTAATCTCGAAGTATCCTCCTGCCATGTCATGCTGAACTATCCTGAAACTTAGGGACAGCATCTAAAAATTCAAGAAATATAATCTCTAAACATCCAAAATTAATTTTTGTGCGTAATTATAGCATAAAGACTTAAACGTTTTTATAATCTTAGTAGTAAATCTTAATTATTATTTAAGCGGTTATAATTAAGGTTAATTTAGTTTAGTTAAGTTAAAATCCATTTGTTACAGCAGATGGATTTTGGTTTTTACACGTTTTGCTATTTTAGGGTCAAGCAAAAAGTTTGTGGGTTAAGATGAATTTTTAGAAATTTGTTTT
>CAYMDB010000308.1:0-4234 GCA_964388865.1 uncultured Flavobacteriaceae bacterium | reverse complement strand
AGGCTATGATTAATCCACATTTCTTTCTTGTAAGTGGTGGAACACCAACACTTACAGATAGTGTAGGCAATCCTTGGAATGCGTCTTACATAATGGGTATAGGCGATTTAACGGCAGACCTACGATTGAATATTGGTGCAGAAACCAGTGCAAAAAAGGTTTATGAAAACCTAATGAAATTTACCGATGATGTATCGGTAAAAGAAACTTTACGCTTTTTAATGACACGCGAAGTAGCCCATTTCCAAATGTTTCAGGCCGCTTTAGACAATATAAAACCCAATTTTCCTCCTGGCATTTTACAGAGTGATCCGCGTTTCAGCAATAAATATTTCAACATGTCTAAAGGCAACGAATCTAAAGGTCCTTGGAATAAAGGAAAAAGTCCAGAAGTGAGTGAAGAATGGCAGTATATAGACAATCCTATTGACCGAGTTAAAGAAACCCATGGCTTGGTTGATGAAGAAGCCAAAGGGACAAAACGAACAGAAAAATCCGTGCAAAAGGACAATAAAGCCTTAAGCTCAAAACGCAAAGCAAAAGTAGATAAAGCTACGCATCCTGAAAATGCCGTAATGAGCTGGTCGGTTTATGAAGATAGCGTTAAAGCGAGTTCAAAAAAGCCTAAAAAAAAGAAATAAAAGCCATAATAGTATAGAGAATGAACAAATTTATAAAGACATTAATTGCAGGTTATACTGCGAAAAAATTAGGCGGAGGCTGTTTAGGAACCATCATCGTTTTTATAATTGTATGGTGGATATTAGGACTATTTTAATATCTCAGGCAGCACTTCATAAAAACAAAGCCACCTTTTTAACAAGGCGGCTTTGTTTTTTGTAGAATTCTTTAACCATGACTGCCGAGACCACTTTTATGATTTCTTAAACCATCCTTTTATCTTGTCTATCCATTTAGTGGTAGTAGTTGACTTGTCGGAATCATCAGAAATATCGCTACTAATAAGCATAGCAACTGGTTTTAACTGATCAAATTCTTCGCAAATCACTTTGAGAATTGCTGCAAAAGGCAAAAACAAAACCATACCGGCAATACCCCAAACCGATGCTCCAATTAACAGGCTCAAAATCGCCGCTAATGCATTAACATTAAGACTGTTCCCAACTATTTTAGGACTTAAGAAATTACTCTCAATAAGTTGAATTCCCCAAAACAAAATAATAACTGCTACGGGCGTCCACAAGGAGTCTGATGCCATAAAGGCATACAAAACTGGGATGATGGCACCTATGGTAGTACCTACATAAGGGATAATAGATAAAATAGCAGCCAGAAATCCAAAAAAGAATGGACTGTCTATTCCAATAATCCATAAGCCTAAACTATTGGCGCATCCTAAAATAATAATTAACAAAAACATCCCTGAGAGGTATTTTTGCCCTACACTCTGAATATTTTTAAGCATTTTTAAAATTTTACTTTTATTGGCGTCATCGGCGAATGCTATTAGCGCCCCAGTTAAGCCCTTTCTATAAATTAAAAATAAAAATGTGAATATAATGGTTGAGATAAAATCTGTAAAAAATGAGGCCGATCCACTAAAGGTTTTTTGTATCAAGGTTCCAGAAGACTCTTCAAGCCATCTTTTTCCATTATCTACTAATTCATCCCGTTTTAAATCATCAATAAAGTTGACATTATTGTTTGTATAAACCACGAGATCTGTTAATGTACTCATTATTTTTCCCGTGAAATCTTGTAACTGATTAGAGAGGTTCATGATTTGAGTAGAAAATAAAGTTATACCGCCACCTATGACAATAAATAGTACCAACAATGTCAAAAATGCAGAAAGCAATTTATTTAAGCCCCAAACCTCCAATCGTCTAACAACCGGAAATAAAATAAATGAAATTAGTAAGGCCAAACTTAAGGGTATTAATATGGCTTTAGCAGTAACTAAAACCGCAAAAAGACCAAAAATAAAAGCCAATACGAAAAATAATTTTTGAAAAGAAAGTGTCATAGGCTTAAAAATAGAAAATCGTTGTTTTTATATTAAACAGAATGTCTTGAGAAAATGTTATAAGATTCATTAAAAATAAACTATTAATTTAAACTGGACTTTAATAAAAACTTATCTTAATAATATTGAAAAAACAAATTACGTCTATCTGGTATCAGGCTTGAAAATTACAATACAGTTGACAGCATTTCTAAAATATTAGACATAAATAGACCCAACTATAGACGCCCAGTCAATTGCTATTTTGAAATTGGTGGTTGCACTTTAAGAAAACTTATCATTTTTTCGGAATCTGTATCCCAACAATAAGCCGTAAGAGGCTCAACCTTTAGTATTGAAATATTAGGATCATCCTTACCATCCTTAAACCATTGATTTGCTATTGGAGACCACAATTCTTCTATTTTTTGTTCATCCCTGCTAATTTCAGCTCGTCCATTAACAATAAAATAACTATTGCTAACTGAATTAGAAAAAATGAGTTGAACCTGATTTCCTTTTTTAATTTCAATATTTTTATAACTATTTTTATCACTTAGAAACCAAATATTTCCTCGGTCGCAAATATGTAACGCCTGCATGGGACTGCATCCAGATCCGTCATCTGAACTGACTGCTATACAAAACAGACAAACATTATTTTCTTTGACTAATTGTTTTAATTTTTGAATACCTTTTTGTTGCGTGTGATGTTTCATTGTTTATAATTTTATGTTCGTATAAAAATGCAAATCCCTCAAAGCTTCTGTGTCAGATAATCTAAAATATCTTTTACATAATTTCCAGATTATAAAATTTTGTGATTAATTATGAAAATACCCTTTAAAATCGTGAAACATTAACGTCAATTTATAATAAAATATTTCATTTTTTAGCTTAATATACGTACATTATATTGATGTTATAAAGGTCATTTAATACCTATAATCGCAACAATACTATTAGTTTTTTCAACCCTTTAATAAAGGCCTCAGTGTTTTTATAAGATTAATTCAATTAACCATTAATTCAACAAAATTATGTCCATTAGAAAAACACTATCGCAAGTCACAAACCAATTAAGCAAAGAAGGTTACGACGCTAATATCCCAAATGATGAAATAAAATTATTGAATCCTTCGGAATGGGAAATTGATAATTTCCATCGTTTTGAAGGCGAGACAAATCCTGGCGATAATAGTATCCTTTACGCCATCAGTAAAAAAGACGGATCACGACGAATTATGCTTATTTCCGCTTACGGAGCAGATTCAGATCTTGAGATTAATGAATTTGTCGATAGTATGAACTCTACTAAAAAGAAGCATGATCATCAAGAATGATTCCTAATACATAAATAACAAAAAATAAGTTTTCATTTTGTTTAAGCTTATGACACAATGAGGATTTACATATCAAAAATAAGTATTAACAATTAAAATTTCAACCAATGAATAATCAAGAATTTAAAGCAAGAGCAAAACAAAGAATAGACGAAATTTCAGCAAAAATGAATGAACTGAAAGCCGAAAAAGAATCGGTAAAAGAAGATTTGAAATCGCAGTTTAACGACGCCATTGATACTTTAGAATCTAAAAAATCTGAGTTACAAAGCAAGTATAAAGATTTGGATAATGCTTCAGACGATCAATGGGAGGAAGCAAAGAATGCCTTCTCGGAAGCATCAGAATCCGTTATAGAGGGTTTTAATAAAATGAAATCTATGATCTAGATACGATAAGCAGCATGAGTTGTGATGTGTGTATTGAACACCAAAAAAATGAGTTCTATAATCTGTCACAATAACCTCAAGCTGACACATAAAATATCATCTTCACCGAACTTACCAGGTGGTAAGTTCGGTTTTATTTTTTTTTTAAAATCCTATCTTTAACTTGAATTAATACAACCAAGCATTGTAAAAAATGAAATTCAAAAGTAAAAAAGATCTATTCTTTAGTGTATTAATACTAGGATTGAATGCCTATCTAATTGGGGTCATCAGTTTTGGTCTTTTCAGCAAAAACATAGAAACACAAGACCTATTGACAATCTTATTAATTTTAGGAGTTGTTGGACTTTTGTTTTGGTTATATTTTGAAACGCATTATGAACTATCAAAAGAGGCTGGACTCATCTACCGAAGCGGACCATTTAGCGGGAAAATAAAAATTGATAGAATCACTGAAATTGTAAAAGGAAAAACGCTTTGGGTTGGGCTTAAACCTGCAACGGCTAGAAAAGGTTTAATTGTAAAGTACGACAAAT
>CAYMDB010000307.1:0-4254 GCA_964388865.1 uncultured Flavobacteriaceae bacterium | reverse complement strand
AGAACGGTGTAATCGCGCCAAAAATTGAAGCAAAGAGATATTCTAATCCGTAAAGTTTTTTACGATGCAAGTAGTCTTTGAGTTTTTCTATAGGGAAATAAGCATTTACAATGCCCATTATGAAAACAATTACAAATAAGAGAATGAGTATTTTTACAGTGTCGTAAACAAAGAAATTTAGGGCAGTACCTAAATGGGTATCTGCACCGATGTTAAAAACACTATAAATTAGCCAATCTGCAAAGTTTTGTATCCAGTCGAACATTTTTAATTGTTTAATTTATTTATAAATTCTTTGGCTCTGTCACCTCTTAAATAATCAGCTAGGCCCAGTAAACCATCTTCAAGATAAGCTACATCATAGCCTTTACTAATGAGGTAAACCATTGCTATAATGGCTCTGTCCTTATGCGGACAGGCTGTAACAATACGTTTGTCTTTTGGTAATTGAGATAAGTTTGAAGGTAACTGGTCTAAGGGAATTTTTAAGGCGTAATCCATAGACCAAGCCTCTTGTTCCTCTGCAAATCTAATATCGACAAGAACCGCTTGATTTGTTACGAGTAGTTCGGTAATTTGAGCACTCGAAATCTTCATATTTAAACGACTATCATAAGTGTAATTGTTTAAATAATTGTCTAACTCGGTTTGCGCATTAAGACTTACTATTGAAATTAAAAAGGCAAAAATAGAAAATAAAGGAATTCTGAATTTCATAAGTCATTATTTAGAAAAGAAAGACTAACAACAGCCAGAGGTAGAACAACAAGAATCACCACTTGAGGCGGCAGAGCTATCGCCTTTAGTTGGAAAACCTTTGTCTACCCAACGGGTTAATCCATGTTTCATGTTTACCACATGTTCATAACCGTGATTCACTAAAAAGCCTGCTGCTCTTAAACTTCTACTACCACCTTTACAAACCATTACAACCGCTTTGTCATTTGGTATTTCTTGATAACGATGTTCAAATTCACTTAACGGAATATTGACGATATTTGGGACATCGTAAGCCAGGGCTTTTACCTCATCTTTTTCTCGAACATCTACGAGCAAAGCTCCATCTTTAATCCATTGTTGTGTGGTAGTTGGGCAAATTTCTTTAACTAAGGTTTGATTATCCATGGTTTATTGTGTTAAGAGGTCTACAATTTCTTTGACATGTGCAATTCTCCCTTTTACCTTAATGTCGTCATCGATAATGAGAACAGGTGTAGTTAAAACATTGTAGGCCATCATTTTTTCAATGTCTTCAATTTTTTCTACCTCAGCTTCAATATGAGTTTGTTTTAGGGCTTCTAAAACATTGGTGTACGTTGTTTTGCATTTTGGACAACCGGGACCTAAAATTTTTATTTGTAACATAATTATTTATTTTGGTGTTTCTATTCGCAAATATACGAATAAGTATTTACTATTCGTAATTTTACGAATAGTTTTTTTAATTTCTTATTTTAAAACTTTATTTAATAGAGCCTTAGCTAGATTAAAGTTTTCTCTGTTGATACAATATTTTGTAGTGGGAGGTGTGAAATTACCCTGAATGAGCTCAGCGTTCTTTAACTCATTTAGATGTTGCGACAATGTAGATTTCGCTATAGGTAGTTCTTCGGCCATATCGCCATGAAAACAGCAAGCCTGAGAATTTAATAATTCTAAAATCGCAATTCTAACAGGGTGCCCAAGGGCTTTTGCGAATCGTGCAGTCTGCGCTTGATCTGCTGTGAAGTAATCGCTTTTGGTATGGCTAGACATATTAATTTGAATAATTGTTGTTCGCAAATATACGAACAAAAATTAAATAATGTTTTACAATCCTCTATTTTTGATGTTTTTTATAATCGAACTTTATCTTTATTCATTTTTATTGTTCAGGACATCCAAGACTATAAGCATTCTTATAAACGGTTAATCTCAGTTTTGTGGTCATCCATAACAAAGGTTGAAATCGAAAATTTTTAATAAATAGCTAAAATATAAGGATTAGTTTTAGTGGGTTTAGTACATTTATAAGCTATGAATGGCATTAATCAAATTCTTAAGGATTTTTCTGCTTTAGCTTGGGGGTTGCCACTATTGATTTTGTTAATAGGTGGTGGTTTATATTTATTAATTCGTTCTCAATTTTTGCCCTTTCGTTATTTAGGTCATGCTATTAGCGTGCTCAGAGGGAAGTATGACGATCCTAACGATCCCGGACAAATATCACACTTTCAAGCTTTAACTACAGCCTTATCGGCAACGGTTGGAATGGGAAATATTGCTGGCGTTGCAGTTGCTATAGCTATCGGCGGACCGGGCGCTGTATTTTGGATGTGGGTAAGTGCCGTCATCGGGATGTCAACAAAGTTTTTTACATCCACCTTAGCTATTCTATACCGTGGCAAAGATAGTGCAGGCGAAATTCAAGGCGGACCAATGTATTTTATTGTTGAAGGCTTGGGTAAATCTTGGAAGCCTTTAGCCATGTTTTTTAGTTTATGTGGTCTCATAGGGGCACTGCCGGTATTTAACGTGAACCAATTAACACAAGCGCTTAATGATATTTTATTAATCCCGAATGGTGTAGAGGTTGGTTTCGAATCCAATTTCAGCATTGGCATTGTCCTAGTAGGTATTACATCTCTTGTTATTTTAGGAGGTATAAAACGAATTGGCACCGTGGCATCACGATTAGTGCCTAGCATGGTGGCACTTTATTTTGTTTTAGTTATCATTATTTTAGTGGCGCATAACGATGTATTGTGGTACTATTTGAAACTTATTTTTACAGATGCCTTTGCGGCCAAGTATTACCCTAGCGATCAACCGTTTTTGGGTGGGCTAGTGGGGGCTTTAATTTTACACGGCATTAAACGCGGTGCTTTTTCTAACGAAGCGGGTATCAGAACAGCACCTATGGCACATGGTGCGGCAAAAACAGATGAACCTGTAAGAGAGGGTTTGGTGGCTATGTTAGGTCCGGCCATAGACACCTTAATTGTTTGCACTCTAACAGCTTTAGCTATTTTAGTCACTGGTGTATGGGAAACCACCTCAGATAATGGTGTTAGCCTTACAGCATCGGCATTTGAAAATGTGATGCCAACGTTCGGGAAATATGCTTTACTTGTTTGTATTGTGGTCTTTAGTATGAGTTCCTTGTTTTCGTATTCGTATTACGGCACAAAGTGTATGTCCTATTTATTCGGAACAAAACGGCAACATTATTACAATTACTTTTATGTGCTTAGTATAGTACTCGGTGCAACAACAACCCTAGAGATGATGATGAATCTTATTGACGGTGTTTTTGCATTAATGGCCATTCCAACGATGACAGCAACCCTTATTTTAGCACCTAAAGTTATAGAGGCGTCAAAAATTTACTTTGCTAAACTTAATGCATAAGTTTATTTGTGCACCGAAATTTTAAACTGTTGTGGAGTCATCATTCCCATTTTTTTAGAATTGTCTGTTAAAATAAATGGTATTCTTATATTTAGATTTGAAGTGACCTAAACTTTTAGCGTTTAAGCGAAAATTAGCTACTTCTTCACTATTGAAGTCGTTTTTGAGTTTTATAGCTAGTTTAGCCCCGTAATAGTTTGAAGTGATATTTTAAACCAAAATTTAAAGAAAAATATTCCAATTTTATCAATGGAAAATTTGAAGAACCCTTAGAGGTGTGTGTTTTGACAATACATCTTCAATAGATGGAAGTCTCATTGCAAAATATCCACGGTCGCAAAAAGAAGATGTTGAAAATGCGGTGGACGCAGCGAATGCAGCAAAAGAGCCGTGGGGAAATACCTCTGCGCCAGAGTGGGCAGCACTCTTATATAAAGTGGCAGATAGCATTGAAGCAAATCTCGAGGAGTTTGCCTTGGTTGAAACTTGTGATAACGGAAAGCAAATTAGAGAAACATTAAATGCAAATATCCCTCTAAGTGAAGACCATTGGCGCTATTTTGCGGCATGCACGAGAGCAGAGGAAGGTAATGCAACAGAATTAGATGCCAACACCTTATCAATGATTATTAAGGAATCTCTTGGTGTTGTGGGACAAGTTATTCCATGGAATTTCCCGCTATTAATGCTGTCATGGAAATTACCACCAGCATTGGCTACAGGGAATTACGTGGTGATAAAACCAGTAGAACAGACTCATTTTTCAGCGACCTTATTAATGGGAAAAAATTGCTAATGTTTTTCCTCCTAATGTTCTTAATATCATTCATGGTTTTGAACCAGAGGCCTGAAAACCCTTGGCAT
>CAYMDB010000306.1:0-4265 GCA_964388865.1 uncultured Flavobacteriaceae bacterium | reverse complement strand
ATCTGATTAAAATTAAACAAAAATTTTAATCAGACAGAGTTCAGTTTACACTCTCTATCCTATTTTATACTCAAGGTATTCTGTTTTTATTAATTTAGCTTTTTTAATTTTATTCCTAACAGAACTATTTCATAATGTTAGACTTATTTCGTCTTCTTGTCGACTTTGGTTTTTTCGTTCTTATCTGGGCTGTGCAGTTGGTTATTTACCCTAGCTTTAACTTTTATTCAAAAGAGAATTTATATATCTGGCATAATAGTTGCACCGTAAGAGTATCGTTTATCGTGGTGCCGATAATGTTAAGTCAACTTATTTTGGCTAGCGTTCAGCTTTATAAGATTCAAGATTGGTATACTATTTTGAGCATGCTTATTATAATTGCGCTTTGGTTGCTCACATTCTTAATTTTTGTGCCTTTGCATCAGAGCATAGACAAGAATCAACCCATTAAAAACGCTTGTGCTAAATTGGTTAGCAAAAATTGGATGCGCACAGTGCTTTGGACCCTACTTTTTTTGCTTTCCCTATTACATTACATCTTTATTACTTAATTTTACCTTACAAATACGATATAAATGACAAAACAAAATTTTGGTGTAAACACCATTTGTACCCACGTAGGTGATGTAAAAGATGAACAATTTAAAGGTGCGATTTCGCCAATGTACCTTAGCTCTTCTTATGAGTTTTTAGATGTGGATGTTAAGCGTTACCCGCGCTATTTCAACACTCCAAATCAAGCCCACTTAACCAAAAAAATTGCTACCCTAGAAAATACAGAATCTGCCATAATATTTAGTTCTGGTATGGCAGCGATTAGTACCATGTTTTTAGCCTTTTTAAAGCAAGGCGATCATTTGGTGGTGCAAAATACCTTATATGGCGGTACCGTTAATTTTATAAAAGAGGAACTCCCTAAATACGGTATTGAATTCACCTTTACCAATGGTTATAAGGTTGAAGATTTTGAAGCTGCCATTCAATCCAATACAAAATTAATTCATATTGAAACTCCATCCAATCCATTAATGACCATCACAGATATCAAGGCTATTGCAAAACTAGGAAAGTCAAAAGGTATTTTTACGGCTATAGATAATACGTTCGCCTCACCAATAAACCAAAAGCCTATGGATTTAGGGGTTGATATGGTGATGCACTCGGCAACAAAATATTTTGGAGGACATAGCGATATTTCTGCGGGTGCTGTAGCAAGTTCAGCAGAACATATTGAGCGTATTTGGAACGTGGGTAAGAACCTAGGTGGAAATCTAAGTGATATGACCGTTTGGATGTTAGAGCGCAGTATGAAAACCCTTGGGTTACGTGTAAAAGCACAAACAAAAAACGCCATGAAAATAGCTAAATGGTTAGACAAGCATCCTAAAATTTCTAAAGTGTATTATCCTGGTTTAAAGTCGCATCCAGAGCATGCACTCGCAAAAGCGCAAATGAAAGGTTTTGGGGCAATGTTATCGTTTGAACTAACCTCTGATTTAGACGCTTACCAATTTCAAAAGCGATTAAAGTTAATTAAGTCCTCTATGAGTCTAGCGGGTGTAGAGAGTACAGTGATTTCTCCGCATTTAACAAGTCATGCTTTGTTAACTCAAGATGAACGTAATGCTATTGGTATTAGCGATCAATTGATTCGTTTTTCTGTTGGAATTGAAGATATAAAAGATTTAAAACGCGATATAAATCAAGCTATAGATGCGATACAGTAGTTTTTGGTGGTCTTGAATCTGTTTGAAAACTCAGTCCTACCATAATTCGGTTGAGATTGTTTTTTCTAATGTGATGCTTAAGATAACCAGCTTCAATTTGTACGTTTTTTGAGACATGAGCTCCGATTCCGATAAAGAATCTATTTTCATGAAATACCTGATCTTGAAAGTTAATAAAGCCTTCCTCGTTTAATTTCAAATAAAAGCTGCGGTTTAAATCATATTTAAGACTAAAACGATATCTGAAGCGCTGTTGCAATTCATTTCTCGTTCTAAATTCCAAAAATCGATGTTCTAGTCGCCCACGGTGCTGAACCTTAAATTTTCCGATTTTATGATTGTAGACGTATTGCTCGAGTATTCTGTGTTCTTTAACATGAGGTACCTCGTCAAATTCAAAAACGGTATCAATATCTAAATAAGCATAGCCGAGACCTATGGATGATTTTGCATTTAAATGGTAGTTTACTCTAAGGGATATAAAGGCTAAATTATAATTAGAAGAGGGCTCGTAATATCGAAGTTCTCCGTAAGGAGACAGGCTAAAACGTTCAGTTAATCTGTGGCTACTGCCAAAAGTGTACCATGAACCTAAAAAGTCTTCCGACGGATTTTGAGAAAATAGAGCAGCTTGGGACGAGATTAATGCTACAAGTATTATTAATCTTTTCATTTTTTATTAAATTAAAAAAGACTGCTAGAATGTTACTTACTAGCAGTCTTTTTAGTCATGGAATTATTAAACGTGGTCGTTTAAGTGATGGTGTTCGTCAATTAATGGGCCGCCTTCAACGATTTGATCAGAAGCTTCACTAGCGAATTTTTCAAAGTTTAAGTGAAACGAATGTGCCAGTTGAATAGCTTTACTAACATAGGCTCCTTTTTGTAACCAAGTGTTCATAGGATCTAATAAATCTGTAGGAACATTTGGACATTTTTTCGGCATAAATAATCCGAAAATTGGATGTTGTTCAAATTCAACATTATCTAATTCGCCGTCTAATATAGCCGTAATCATGGCTCTCGTGTATTTTAATTTAATACGAGAACCTGTACCGTAAGGACCACCGCTCCAGCCTGTATTTATAAGCCAAACGTTAACGCCTGCATCTTGCATTTTTTTGCTTAACATCTCGGCATAAACTGTTGGGTGTAATGGCATAAAAGGTTCTCCAAAACAAGCCGAGAATGATGGTACTGGCTCTGTAATACCTGCTTCTGTACCTGCAACTTTAGCGGTGTAACCAGATATAAAGTGGTATGCTGCTTGGCCTGGTGTTAACTTAGATACTGGAGGTAAAACCCCAAAAGCGTCTGCTGTTAAAAAGAAAATATTTTTTGGGTTACGAGCAAAAGACGGTTCTTGGATGTTATCAATATGGTAAATAGGATAACTTACACGGGTGTTTTGTGTGATGCTACTATCCATATAATCGACTTCGCCATTAGCTTTAAACACCACATTTTCTAAAATAGCTCCGGGTTTTATGGCTCCAAAAATATCTGGTTCTTTTTCTTCTGATAAGTCAATGACTTTGGCATAACAGCCTCCTTCAAAATTGAAGATATTGTTATCGGCAGTCCAACCATGTTCATCGTCACCAATAAGTTTTCGGCTAGGATCTGCGGATAGTGTTGTTTTACCCGTGCCTGATAATCCGAAGAAAATGGCTGTATCTCCAGCAACTCCCACGTTAGCAGAACAGTGCATTGGTAGGACGTTTTGTTCTACTGGAAGGACAAAGTTTAAAGATGAGAAAATTCCTTTTTTAATTTCTCCGGTGTAAGCTGAACCCCCTATTAATACAATTCGTTTTGTGAAATTTAATATCGAAAAATTTCCTTGTCGCAGCCCATAAGCTTTTGGGTCTGGTGCTTCATAATCTGGTGCGCAAAGTACCAACCAATCTTCTTCAAAGTTTTCTAGTTCAGATTCATCCGATCTTAAAAACATATTATAGGTAAACATGTTAGACCAAGGATATTCTGTAACCGTTCTCACATTAGTTTTGTATTTAGGATCTGCACAAACATAAGCATCACGTACGTAAATCTCTTTTCCGCTGAGGTAGTTTGCAACTTCTGATTGTAAATGTTCAAAATTTTCAGGTGAAATTGCTTTATTGGTTTTTCCCCACCACACTTTATCTTTGGTATAATCGTCTTTTACAATAAAACGATCTTGAGGTGAGCGTCCTGTATATTTCCCTGTGTTTATAGCTAAGGTACCATTGGAGGTTTCTTTACCCATTCCGTTCTCTACAGTAATGGCTTGTAATTTTTCTGGCGAAAGATTCCATTGCGCATTAGCGTCTTTAATTCCGTACTTTTTTAAGTCTCTTGTTTTCATATCTTTTGTTTTAGTAATGTTTAGGTTATTCAATAATTTTAAAAGGGCCAAATTAACGGCACTAGTATTAATGTTGTTATTAAGAAAAGAAGGAGCAGTGGTGCGCCTACTTTTAAATAATCCATAAATTTATAATTCCCAGCCGTCATCACCATGGCATTAGTTGTGGTGCCCACAGGGGTTAAAAA
>CAYMDB010000305.1:0-4265 GCA_964388865.1 uncultured Flavobacteriaceae bacterium | reverse complement strand
TGCCCCGGCGTGGTATAGTTTAAACTTGCGGACACAGTATCATTTTCAAGATAAGTTGCGTTTAACGGCGAGTTTAGAAAATATAACGGATCAGCGTTATCGGCCTTATTCTTCTGGGATTTCTGCGGCGGGTAGGAATTTGATTTTGGGGGTTGGGTATAGGTTTTAGTGGGGGGTTCCCACCTACCGCCTGCCTATCGGCAGGTAAATCTTCCTGAGGGGAAGAGACTTTGTTTAAACGAAGTGCTTCTTGGTAATGATTAAGCCTTATGTTCCGTAAGGGCTTATCTTCTGCCTGCTTAAGGGAGGGAAATCTTCCTACTTCTACTGCGCTCAGCTTGACAGTAGAGGTGTTTTTCTATTTTGGGTTTTAATGGCTTTTGCTAGCTGCGCTGGTTACTTTTTGAGACTGTAGTTTCGCTTTAAGTAGTGCTCAGTGTGACAATAGAGGTGTTTTTGTGTTAGTGTTGCTTAATAGCTTTTTTGCTCAGGACTTGACCGTTGGTGAGGGTTACTTTGGCGATGTATGGGGTGTTGCCCAGTTTTTCTAGGTTATAGACTTCTCTTGAGTTTGCTCCTTGTAGTTGGTATATTTGTCGCCCTAAGAGGTCGAAGATGGCGATGTTGGCTATGCTAAAGTTTTTGCCGACTTCAAAGGCGACCTCTCCATTGCTTAGTTCGGTGATGCTTAAAGCGTTTGGATTTAGAAGCTCGTCTTTTGTTGAGAGGGCTTCGTCTGGGGTGAAGACAATTTCAAAACGGCTGTTAAACTCACCAACTTCTGAACTAAAGGTGTAATCGTTGGCTGAGAGGTTGTGGGTTGTCCCCAAAAGATTATCTTTTAAATACACTGGGTTTTCCGTTATGAATGCTCCTTCTGTTTTGAATATTGAAAAGGTATATAAGGTAGGTACGTCAATGGCGTTTTTAAAGCCAAGGTTAATGACTTCTGCTGTGTTTAAGCTACTTGGGTTTCTACCTTGAATAGCCAATTTCTTGTCTGGTGTGCTTGGTATCCATGTATAAATAGAGGCGTTATTTGCTGAGGACAAGTTCCTTGGCGCGTCGTAGTAAGCTCCATCAAATTGATCAGTGGCACCTTCCACATAACCTACTAGCAGTTGGTTAAATACCCCATTATCTGAGGTTAAATTCACCCAAAGTTTGTTGGGTTGCCCTTCAATTGAGGTTCTGAAAAACTGGTCATTGTCGCCAGTAACTCTCATGCTGTTGTTGAATGTGACATCGGCGCTTTTAATACCTCCCCCTAAATCTGTGCAAGGTAATACACTATCACTCATAGAAATAAAAAAGCCTTGTCCTGAAGGAATAAATCTATTGGGCGTTACCCCATCACCACCCGCTTCAACCGTACCAGTACCATTAATAATAGCGTAATCATTTTGAGAAAAATTAGAAGTGTCGTTGCCGTTGTTGTTTGTTGATAGACTTGAATTGTGAGACCATAGATAGAGTGCGCCATCTATAGCACCAGAAGGATTTGTGGATAAGTCGTATACATTCTTGCTAAAAAAAGCATCTACACTTATCGCCGACGGATAAGGATTGCCAATAAAGTTCCAATTATTATCGTCTAGTTCTAAGTCATTTCTATAAATAGTTACAGGAATGTTTCCGTAGTTAAATATACCTTCAAATCCGTAAGTTATGGTTTTGGGGTTAGTTGAACTTGCTGCAAACGCACTTTGACTGTGTGTCGCGGCATAACCTACTCCCTTTTCCATTTCAGTGCTGCCAGACACATAAACCCAATCTGGATTAGGCCCATCATTGATGTCATCATGTCCAATACCATTGACGTCATCATTATTAGTTTCAGCATATTCATCGATGAAATTTTCACCTAAAAACTTATACACTCGATTAGGATTGGCTCGGCTTAAGTTGTTGCTAATGGTAGCGGTAAAACCGTTGACAGGAGAACTCCAATAGGTGTATTCATCTGCAGAAGCCAGTGCTGAGGTGACTTTTTCTACTTTCATTGTACCGCTACCTAATACGGTACCTGAGTCATTGTTTTGTACTAGTGCGCCTGAGGATTTTACTGTGATATTGCCTTCTGCTGTAATATTATTTTGGACCTCAACATAGTCCCCATCTGCGATTGTTAACTCGTGAGGACTGTTGACAATTAAGTTTCGAGCACTAAAGCTTTCTTGATGATTGGGACCACCAAAACTAGTGTTATAGTCTCCATTAATTATTGCAGTCTCGGATAATGTAGGTGGCGTTGGTGACCAACTTGTGCCATCCCACGTGCATGTATTGCTAAAATCTGTGATTTTAAAGTTATCTATAAGAAGAGCAGGATAAGAACCAGAACTTGCGGTTGTTCTTAAAACACGTACTTTAATATTGTCACTAGGACTATCTAGGTCAAAAAACCATTCCTTATAAATATTAGGATTATTAAGTTGTATAGCATCTCCTTTAACCTCATAAGGCCCACCATTAATACTTACTCTAACGATGTAAACATCACTTGAAACGATTCGAAACTTATAATCAAATGATATTCGCCCAACACCCCCATCCTTGCCATTTCCGTCAGATCCTACATATTCCAGAATACTACTTGATGTTGTTGTACGTGAATCAAGCCAAACGTACCTATTGGTGGAAGGGCCAACGATTCTTCCGTTTGTAATGTCAAAATTATTATATAGAAAACTATTAAAACCAGTAGGGCCAGTGTATCCATCAAAATTCTCATCAACTTCTTGTCCAAAAGAAAAGAGGCCAACGGCAAATAGCAGTAGGTATAATACGTAGTAGGATTTGGACCTTTTGGTCATTGGTTTAGTCAACATAGCAAGACTATTTAAATTAATTGTAATTCAGGGCGTTACAGCGTTAAAATTAAAAGATATTACGTTTAAATTCATAGATGACCTATATAAAACCAAATATATCGATGAACGACATGTTTTTGCTAAAAGTTTGGCTGAGGGGAGCCCATGTTCCGTTTTTCCCTTAGGGAAGAAACTTGCATCTCAAGACCATCTTTTGGGTGGTGAAGTTATGGAGTTTTTGTTATGAGGGATTAGTGCTTAAGGAGGGGGAAGCTGGAAGCGGGAAAACTAAAGGGACTGTAAACGCTTTATGTATTCTCTATGCATCTATTTTCCAGTGTCAAGCACCCCAAAAAAGAGAATAGCTCTCCTATGGCTCTCCTATGGATGTCCTATGGATACCCTATGTACTGTTTTGCCACAACCATTGCCTTTAGAATACGACCCAACTACAAAAGATTAATTGGGCTTTTTTGAACTAATTCCTAGCTCCACAGAGATACGCAGAGGTCACACAAAGACTCGCAGAGTTGAAATTATTTTTCTAGACTCAAATTAACACTAACAAACGGACTCTTCCCCCTTCCCTCTTCCCTCTGCCACCTGTAGTTCCCTTTCGTCTAATTCATCGTTTCAACACTAATAAAAAAAACGTATTTAAACTAGTATCGTTTCACCGCTTTTTTAGTAATTGTTTGTCCAGATGAAAGCGTCACCTTAGCGATATAAGGGGCTTTACTGAGTTTTGAAAGGTTATAGACTTCCCGTGCGCTAGAACTTGTTAGACGGTATATCTGTCGGCCTAAGATGTCTAAAATTTCCACTTTGGCAATCGTTACAGTGTTAGTTATACTAAATTCAACATCTCCGTTGCTAAGTTCTCTAATGTTTAGGTCGTTAGGGGTAATCTGATGGTCTTTTATGGCCAAAGCATTTGGGGTGAATACAATTTCAAAACGGTTGTTGAATTCGCCTGGTTGGGAGGTGAAGCTGTAGTTTGAATTCTTTAGGTTGTGGAGGGTATTAAGATCCTTGTCCTTAAGGTATATAGGGTTGTTGCTGAGGAAGCTGCCTTCGAACTGTGCTAATGAAATTTTATACAGCGTAGGCACTGTAATACTCGTTTTTAAGCCTATTGGAACGACTTCGTTTTCATTTAAAGCAGATGGATTTCTACTTTGAATTACAAATTTATGGTTGTTATCTTCAATCACAGAATAAATAATGGCAGCCGTACCTGAGGAAAGATTTTCTTTGACATCATAATAAGAACCATCGTAATTATTTGTAGCTCCTGCTAAGTAAGCAACTGCGATCTGTTTAGCGCCCCCATTGTCTGAGGTTAAATTAAGCCAAATGGTATTTTTAGATGCGCTGGTGTCCGTTTCCGCACTTGAATTTCTGAAGAATTAATCATTATTTCCAGTTACGCGCATGGAGTTATTAAAAGTA
>CAYMDB010000304.1:0-4277 GCA_964388865.1 uncultured Flavobacteriaceae bacterium | reverse complement strand
CGTTCATTTATTTTTTTAAATATGTGTTTTTGATATAATTCTCATTTTTTATACTTTCTAAAAACTCGTTTGTACTTACGTAAAAATAATCAGTTTTTTGAGTATTATCTCTTGCGTCTTTAAAATGCTTTTTCGCTTTTTTATAATCTTGTTGAAAATAATACCCGATAGCGATAAAATAATTTGCGTCAATGAAAGATTTTTTGTCCCAGATATTTTCACAATCATAAATTACAGTTTGGAAGTTTTGTGAAGATAATTGTTCTTTAAGATAGCTTAAATAAAGTTCAGGAAGCTCAATTTTCCAATTGATATAATTTGGGTCAGTAATTTTAAGTGAAAAATTATATGCATTTGTCATCTCGTTTTTATGATAGTACGATTTACTTATAATAAAGTAAGCACTTTGGTTATAATAACCCATTCCAATAAGTACGTTTGCATCATTTATTGCATCGTCATAATTACCATCAACTAAATTTTGAATACCTCGTTTTTCAATCAATTCAGCCATTTGTTTTTTGGCTTTATTCTCTGTTTTAGGTAGATTGTAAATTATGTCGTCAACAAATTTCGCTTTTGAGGTTTTATATCCATTTCCACTGTCATTTGATTTTCTTGCATTTAAACCTAATTCAAATCCACGATTGTAACCATCGGTATAATTATTCGAACTTTCTCCAATTTTAGGACTTGGCGCAATCGGTGGAACTGGTTCAATACATCCAACACCTTGGTCTTGGCAGAAACCTTTCTTATATCCATTATTAAATCCGTTTACAAATTGGGTTTGAGCCAATAAGAAATTCGCTGAAAAAATTAGTAAGATGATAAGTACTGTCGTTCGTTTCATATGTTTGCTAACTGGTTATATGGTTTACAAATATATCTTTATCCCGACATCCAACATAGATAAAAGTATAAATGATATTTTTTATCACGAACGAAATTTACACATTTAAAATTAAATAAGTAAGAATTTATTTAAAAAATAGTCCAAAAGTTTTCAAAGCCTGTTCATTTATTTTCTTGCTCCAAAGGCTGGACCTAAACTTAAATATTGCTCCTTATCAGGGCTCATTAAATACTTTTTAACGGCTAAATCTAAAGGATTACTGATGCCTTCCAAACTACTTGTAGAAACATGAGTGTATATCATCGTAGTTTCTGGTTTACTGTGGCCTAGTAAAGTTTGTATTAGCCTTATATCAGTGCCATTTTCTAATAAGTGCGTGGCATAACTGTGCCTCAAAGTGTGAGGTGTTACCCTTTTATTGATATAGGCAAGTTTGCAAGATCGTTTTAAAAATGCACGGACACTAATGGCCGAGTAACATTCACCAACATTTCCTTCAGCAAAATATTTTTTTGGTCTATAGGTCTGAATATAATTGTGAATCAGTGGAAGTAAACTATCTGCCATCTGCACATTGCGGTCTTTTCTGCCTTTACTATTTTTTATAGCTAATTGCTTTCGGCTAATGTCTATATGACTCAATTCTAAATTAATAAGCTCACCAACCCGAAGCCCACACGAATAAATTAAAGCCAAAATTGCTCTGTGCTTTAAGTTTTTGGTGCATCTCAAAATCTTTAACACCTCTTGCTGTGATAATACCGTAGGTAAATATCTCGACTTCTTTGGCCGTTCTAATTCTAATGTTTCAATGGTACATTGGGGCATAAAATTAATAAACAACTTCATAGCACTAATAAATTGTCGGTGCGAACTGATACTCGCTTTTTTAGGTACCATAATGTCTTCAATAAATTTTTCTACGTCACGCAAAGTATATTCAGAAGTGGGTTTATCTTTAATATAGTCCAAGAAATCTGTAACAAAACTGCTATAAGTGTCCACTGTACTTTTACTGTAACACTTTCCATTTAAATACTTGATGAAATCATCTACGATCTGATTATTCACCGTGGACAAATGTCGTTTTTTACTTAAAGTCTTAATCGCTGGTGCTCTATAAATAGACTCGTCTTCAATTAAAGTGGTCAAGGGCCCAAAGACCTGTTTTACGGTTTCTAAATTCTCTTTTGAAAAATACGTATGCCAACATCTCATGGTTCTACTCCACTTAAACCGCTGTGTGCTTCTGATAGTTTTTAGCAAATCATCGTTGTATTTAAAATACAACAACAATGCATCAACACCTTTGTAAGCATCTCTTTTAATTTGTATGTCTGGCAAATTTGTAGTCTTCATGCTATAAATATAACAAAGAAAATTCCATTTTAACTGCTGGCTTTCAATATATTATTAACATTTTCTACTTGCAGTTCTTTAAAAGCCGTCTAAAAACATCTTCTTCTCCACCCTATTTTTAACCTCCACCCAAAATCATAACTCAAAAAATAAACTTACCTTTAACTATGCTTAAATTAGTCAACATTTGTATTGCTGCTCTGCTTTTGCTCTCTTGCAATCAAAAAAATAATCGAAAACCCATGTCAGAATTACCATCCCAACCAACCGATACTACACTTGTTGATTTTTGGAATGGCAATAGATCCGAAATTCGACAAGACTACGAGCGCGAGGTATTAGAGGTGGTTTTAAGCGCTACTAGTCCCAACTTTGGTCCTTTTAAAATATCCGAAAGCACCACCGAATATCCTGGTTTGGAAGAGTCTTTTGTATTTAGCAAAAAGAAACACCATTTGTTTGTTACCGTCGCCGGAAATCAGAAATTTAAACCTGTCGATCACATTATGATTGAAAAGCCAATCGCGAAAAATTTGCTTGGCTATCGCATTCCCATAATAAGAGCAAGCGATGTTCCACGGTTTAAAACGTCAATAACAAAAGCCGATTTACAACAACTAAAAAATGGCATTCCGGTGTCTTGGAGCGATGCCACCGTTTTTCAACATAACCAATACGCGGTTGCAGAGGATGGCGATTTTGATGATATCTTTGAGCGTTTAGCTGCTGGTAAGTTTGATTATACCGCTTTTGGCGCCAACGAAGTGCAAAGTGTTTTTAAAAACCGTGCATCTAAACACAGCGAATTAGTCATCGATAAAAATCTTATGTTCTTTTATCCCTTTCCTCTGGTGTTTTATGTGAATCCACAAATGCCAGAGTTGGCAAAAAGAATTGAAGTTGGTTTACAAACGATTATGGATTCTGGCGAATTAGATCAAATTTTCAATCGCTATTATGCCAATAGTGTTGAAGAATTAAAGCTTGATAAACGTCAACTCTTTTTATTGGATAATCCATTGATTCCAAAAGCTTTTGCCGATTTAAAACCAGATTTAAAACAACTATAGTTATTATTATTTTAAGTTGAATGCCGCGCTAAAAAGTTTATCTTGAATTTATTTCTGAACGACCTGTTGATGTCATTGAAGTGGAGCATGCGCATAGCTTTTTCTCTAAAAAATTTTCTTTAAGAACCTCTTATAAGGAAAATCGAATAAGTTCTGCCATTTTTTGCGCTCGTGCTTTAACCTCATCTTCCGTCCAAGATAATTTTATTAAACAGGAAATATTTCTAGCGATATAATGATCGGATTGTTTAAAGTCTTTCGATTTTAAATCATCTAAGCCTTTTTTCACGTCCTCAGACATTGGAAATAGGGATTTCAAATTTTTAAGATGATCCCATTTTCTAATGTAATGCCAATTGTTATTGTAGTAGTGAAAACACACATCAATACCATGATCTTTGAATGCTTTAGACACTTTATTGGCCACCTCTAAGTCTGGTAAAAAGAAATTTAAAAAGCCATAACTTTCCACACCTCCCTTTGGCACTCGACGAAATGTTACCCCAGGGACGCGTGCCAATTCATTTCTTATGATGGTATAATTGCGCTTTTGGATGCCTATAAATTCAGGCAAACGACGTACTTGAGCCAATCCCACTGCTGCATGTAATTCTGAAATCCTAAAATTGTAGCCTAAAAACGGATGGGTTTCTGCACCTCTATCACTGCCAACATGATCATGACCGTGATCGCTGTAATGGTCTGCATTTAAATAATAAGCTTCATTATTGGTGCTGATAGCACCTCCCTCACCACAAGTTATTGTTTTTACAAAGTCGAACGAAAAGCAACCTACATCTGCTATACTGCCTAGAGGTTTCTCTTTATACGTGCCTCCGATAGCCTGACAAGCGTCTTCAACAAATATTAAATTATGAGTGTCACAAATATGTCTCAAAGCATCCATATCACCCATACTGCCGCACATTTGTACCACCATAATAGCTTTGGTCTTTGGTGTTATCGCCGCTTCAACGGCTTTGGGGTCAAGG
>CAYMDB010000303.1:0-4277 GCA_964388865.1 uncultured Flavobacteriaceae bacterium | reverse complement strand
TTTGATAAACTCATCAATGAGGCATTAACCTCAAATAACTTCCGATTAGCAACGCGTTACCTCTATCTTAAATCCTTAAAAGCATTAGCCAATAAACATAAGATTGAGTGGCATTTTGAAAAGACCAATTCAGATTATCTCAATGAAATTAAGGACAGTAAATTAAAAGCGCTGTTTAAGCGGGTGTCTTACATCTATGATTATGTTTGGTATGGTGAATTTCCTATTGACGAAATAAGTTTCAACAAAAATAAAGACGAATTCAATCAACTTTTAAAATTATCTCAAAATGGATAAGCGTTCAAAAATTACGCTCTATCTCATTGGGGCCGTAATTCTTTTTATGATGATTGCTGAAATCGCCAAGCCAAAAGCCTTGAACTGGCGGGATTCCTATTCGTCTTATGATAAAATTCCACTGGGTTGCTTTGTGCTGTTTAATGAACTCAAAACCTTTTCTGAAGATGAGATTCTAGTTTCACAAAATTCAATTTACGAATACTTAAAAACAATTGACACCACCCAAACCAAGACCTTAGTTTTTATTAATAATCTCATCAGTTTTGACAAGCAAGAATCTGACGCCCTAATGGATTTTGCAGAGAAAGGAAACACTGTTTTTCTCAGTAGTATGTACTTTTATGGTAATGTTATGGATAGCCTAAACGTCACTGTAGAGCGTGAATATAACAACCTTTACAAAAAAGAATCGCATCATAAGTTTGCAAGTCCGACGCTTCAAAAAAACAACCGTCTTTTTAAAGAGGTGATTGAAAATAGCCATTTTGTATCCGTAGATTCTTTACATACCACAATTTTAGGAACAAGTACAACAAAAAACGAAGACGGGATAGAAGAAACTCACCCCAACTTCATTAAGATAGCAGTCGGTAAAAACAAAGGACAATTTATACTTCATACCAATCCCTTTGCCTTTACAAACTATCATTTACTAGACGACAAAGCAGATTATGCAGCATCCGTATTAGCCTATCTTCCTAAACAACAAATTATTTGGGATAACAATTATAAAAGCGGAAGAAAGGTGATCACAAGTCCGTTGCGCTATATTTTACAAAACAGCGCTTTAAAATGGGCCTTTTATTTGAGTATGTTCGGATTAATTTTGTTTGTGATTTTTCGGGGAAAGCGCACGCAACGCATTATACCCGTGATTAAAAAACTTGAAAACGCTACCGTAGATTTTACAAGAACTGTCGGAGAATTATACTATCAATACGGAGACTTTTCGAACATCATTCAGAAAAAAACACAGTACTTTTTAGAGTTTGTGCGCAGCAATTATTATTTAGATACCAACCAATTAAATCTAAGTTTTATAGATAAATTAGCCGTAAAATCTGGAAACACCAAAGAAGATACAAGAGCCTTAGTTGATTATCTTGTTTTTTTAAAATCGAAAACAAATCATACCGAGCAAGAGCTCATTGAACTAAACAAAAAAATAGAACACTTTACAAAACAAAAGCCATAATGGAAGAAGAACATATTGCACCAGAGGAAAACAAGGACGAAACCATAAGCAACGAAGCCACCGCAAACAACGAAGCCGAAGTACAAGTGTCTGAGGATTTTAAAAACCGAATTGACCTGAAGCCACTTCAAGATAGTGTCGCGCAGATTAAGCAAGAGATTGCAAAATTTATTGTTGGTCAGAATGAAATGATTGAGCTTTTAATCATTTCCATATTAACCAACGGCCATTCTCTTATTGAAGGAGTTCCTGGCGTTGCAAAAACCATAACCGCTAAATTATTAGCAAAAACCATGGATGTTGATTTTAGCAGAATTCAATTTACACCAGATTTAATGCCAAGTGATATCTTGGGAACCTCAATATTTAACGTAAAATTGAATGAATTTGAATACAAAAAAGGGCCCATTTTCTCAAACATTATTCTAATAGACGAGATTAACAGAGCTCCCGCAAAAACTCAGGCCGCCTTGTTTGAAGTAATGGCAGAGCGTCAAATCACCATGGATGGGAAACGCTACGATATGGAATTACCTTTCTTAGTTTTTGCCACGCAAAACCCGATTGAACAAGAAGGAACGTACCGTTTACCCGAAGCCCAACTAGACCGTTTTTTATTCAAGATTAATGTGGATTATCCATCTTTAAAAGATGAAATTCAGATCTTAGTCGATAATCATCAACGTCATGATGTTATGGATTTTAATACGATAACCTCGGTGCTTTCCGCAGAGGCTATTAAAAAATATCAAGATTTAATTAAACACATTATTGTTGAAGACAATCTTCTCAATTATATCGCATCCATTATACACAACACGCGCACCAACGCTAATTTGTATTTAGGAGCCTCACCGAGAGCTTCTATCGCCATTTTAAATGCAGCCAAGGCAAATGCAGCCATCCACGGAAGAGATTTTGTAACGCCAGATGATATTAAACGTTGTACAAAAGCCATTTTACAACACCGCTTGGTCTTAACACCAGAGCGTGAAATGGAAGCTTTCACAGTAGATAAAGTGATTAATCAAATCCTTGAAACTATTGAGATTCCGAGATAGTGAAGCGCTTTTTTAAACATACCTATTTAACCTTTCGGTTTTTTCTAGTGCTCATGTGCTTCGTGGCCTTGTTCATTCTAGCTTATATCTATGATGGTTTGCTGAGCATAGTGACGGCATTATTTTTTGTAGCTGTAGGATTGGTTCTGGCGGACCTCATTCTCTTATTTAAGCAAAAGGGTATTTCAGCAACGCGCGTGTTGCCAGAAAAATTGAGTAACGGAGATGATAATCCGATAGAACTTCGCATTGAGAATAATTACAATTTTAAATCCGATTTACTTTTAATAGATGAAATGCCATTTCAATATCAAAAGCGCGATTTCGAAATTAAAATTCAGCTTCCAGCCCAAAACGAAAAAAAGATCACATATACACTTCGTCCTTTAGAGCGCGGAGAGTATTATTTTGGACATTTAAATATTTACGCCAATTCACCAATAGGTTTAGTGACGCGTCGATTTCAGTTTTCTAAGGACGCCATGGTGCCAAATTATCCGTCGTTTTTGCAATTACGGAAGTATATGCTTCTCGCCTTTTCAAATAAACTCTTTGAATATGGTTTGAAGAAAATAAGACGAATTGGGCACACCATGGAATTTGAGCAAATTAAAGATTACGTCAACGGAGATGACATACGAAATATCAACTGGAAAGCCACAGCTAAGCGCAACCAGCTCATGGTAAATCAGTATCAGGATGAGCGCTCCCAACCCATTTACAGCGTTATTGATAAAGGTAGGGCCATGAAAATGCCTTTTGAAGGTCTGAGTTTATTGGACTATGCCATCAACGCCACTTTAGTCATCAGTAATGTAGCCTTGAAAAAACAGGACAAAGCAGGGATGTTTACCTTTTCTCGAAAGGTTGAAAATAAAGTCGTGGCCGAGCGCAGACCAATGCAAATGAATAAAATTTTGGAGACCTTATATAATGTGAACACTGATTTTTCGGAATCTGATTTTTCACGCTTATATATCGATGTGAAGCGCAGCATAACGCAACGAAGTCTTCTACTGCTCTACACCAATTTTGAAACCCTTGATGCGCTGCACCGGCAATTAGGCTATTTAAAAGCCATCGCAAAAAATCATTTATTAGTCGTTATATTTTTTGAAAACACCGAATTACAAAAACTGACAAAAGTTGAAGCGTCTAGTACTTTTGAAATCGTTCAAAAAACTGTTGCCGAAAAATTTGTGTACGAAAAGAAACTGATTGTAAACGAACTTCAAAAACACGGCATTCAATCTATTTTAACCGCACCAGAACATCTCACCATTAATACCATTAATAAGTATTTGGAGATTAAGGCTCGTGGGCTCATTTAGGGATTAGGCATGAGGGATTAGGTATTAGGTACTCGGTCTGAAAATTTGGGTGTGCGGTTAATTTTTATATAAATCGACTTTTAGTGGTCAACCTATATCCGTGATGTACAACAACTCAACACTCACTCCTGATGGCTATCGGGACACCACTTTACAACTCATCCTAAAAAAATTACAGTTCGGTAAAACGGATTGCTCAAACACAGAAGTTTATGAGATCTTTGAAACATCAAACAAAACAAACCATTAAAACCAAAACATGATGAAATCAATTAATCCAACATTCAACCAAAAAAGTAGAGGCTTATTAAGCAAAACTTTAATTTTAAGTTTTCTCTCCTGACTTCCGCAACAAAAAAACCCACAAAATATAAGGGTCTAAATTATAGC
>CAYMDB010000302.1:0-4320 GCA_964388865.1 uncultured Flavobacteriaceae bacterium | reverse complement strand
GATACGTTTAATGGAATGTCTGGCGAATCAATAACACCACGTAACATGGTTAAAAATTCAGGAACAATGCCTTCCACATTATCCGTAACATAAACTTGGTTCTGGTACAACTGAATTTTATCCTTCTGAATGTTCATATCATTCGTCATCTTAGGGAAATATAAAATCCCTGTTAAGTTGAATGGATAATCTACATTTAAATGAATATGGAATAAAGGCTCCTCAAATTGCATTGGATACAACTCTCTGTAAAAATCTTTATAATTCTGATCCTCTAATTCTGTAGGTTGTTTAGTCCAAGCCGGATTCGGGTTATTGATAATATCATCTACTGTAATTTTTTTGTGAGGTTCAGTAGTTTCTTTACCCTCTTTATCTTTTGTGGTTTTTGGTGTGAAGTCAGGATCGTTTATTTCCTTAGTTCCGAATTTAATTGGGATAGGCATAAACTTGTTGTACTTCATCAATAATTCGCGAATTCTTCCTTCTTCTAAAAATTCGGTTGAATCTTCAGCGATGTGAAGAATAACTTCCGTTCCTCTTTCAGCTTTATCAGATTCTTCCAAAGAAAATTCTGGTGATCCATCGCAGGTCCAGTGCACAGCCGGCGCATCGGTATGTGATTTGGTGATGAGTTCAACTTTTTCGGCTACCATAAAAGCAGAGTAAAATCCTAAACCAAAGTGGCCAATAATACCTGAATCTTTAGCCGAATCTTTGTATTTGTCTAAAAACTCTTCAGCTCCTGAAAAAGCAACTTCGTTAATGTATTTTTTAACTTCATCGGCTGTCATACCCAAACCTTGATCGATAATGTGAAGCTTTTTGCCTTTTTTGTCAATTTTTACTTCAATCTTCGGATTGCCGTATTCCGATTTAGATTCACCTATACTGGTAAGGTGTTTTAATTTTAGCGTAGCATCTGTACTATTGCTAATCAGCTCACGTAAAAAGATTTCGTGATCACTGTATAAGAATTTTTTAATTAACGGAAAGATATTCTCTACCGATACATTAATACTTCCTTTTGTCATGATTTATAGTTTTTGTCATTCCTGCCAAGGCTGGAATCTAATTAATGATGTTGTTTATTTCACTTAACCATAAGTCAAATAAAATACCAATAAAATAATTGTGACAAGATGGCATAAAAAGGGCCTGTCTTAAAACGTCTGAATAAAATCCGTGCTGTCACATTGAGCGCAGTCGAAATGTTTTGTTAACTAAATCATTAATAATCTTAGGAATAGTCAAAAATATCATGAACGTGGAAATGCAGATTATGACTGAACTATTCCTTTAAAAAAAACATCCTGTTAAAATCTAATACAAAACACTAATTTTTTATCGTTTCTGTATTTTTAATAGGTTCTTCTTTTTCAACTTTATTCTTCACATATTTATCTAACCATTGATCTTGTTCCCAAAGCATATGCATAATAGATTCCCTTGCTCTATAACCATGACTTTCTTTTGGTAACATTACAAGTCTCACAGTAGCGCCAAGACCTTTTAGAGCATTAAAATAACGCTCACTTTGTAAGGGATAGGTACCCGAATTATTATCAGCCACACCATGAATTAAAAGCAATGGAGTTTTCATTTTATCGGCATGCATAAAAGGTGACATAGTATTGTACACTTCCGGTGCTTCCCAATAACTGCGCTCTTCACTTTGAAATCCGAATGGAGTAAGCGTTCTGTTATAAGCACCACTTCTGGCAATACCAGCCGCAAATAAATTGGAATGGGATAATAAATTGGCCGTCATAAATGCGCCATAGCTATGTCCGCCAACGGCAACTTTTTTTCTATCGATATAACCAAGGTTATCAACCGCATCAATAGCAGCTTTTCCATTGGCGACTAATTGGGTTCTAAAAGAATCATTTGGCTCCTCATCACCTTCACCAACAATTGGGAAAGCCGCATCATCTAAAACCACATAGCCTTTAGTTACCCAATAAATGGGTGAACCCCAACTTGGATATACAAATTCATTGGGATTAGACGTGCTTTGTGAGGCACTGGATTTATCTTTAAATTCTCTAGGATAGGCCCATAAAATCATAGGATATTTTTCGCCTTCTTTATAATCTAGAGGTAGGTATAAAGTGCCTTCGAGGTCTAAACCGTCATCGCGTTTGTAATTAATAACGCGCTTATCGACATTTTCTAAACTTTTAAATGGATTTTTAAAAGCAGTAATAGCCGTTAAATCATTTTTGTTTTTAATGTTTCTGATATAGTAATTAGGATAATCTTTCTGAGATTCAATACGAACAAGAATCTCACCTTTTTTCATATCTATGGCAGAATTTAAGGTTTCTAATTTATCGGTGTATTCCGATTGGTATAGGCGTTTGGTTTTCCCGGTTTTAATATCGTATTCGTCTATAAAAGGAAATTGACCTTCTGCGGAATAGCCATCACCCATTAAATAAAGTTTTCCTCCGTCCGTAGTTAAAGTGTTGCGTCCGAATTCATTTTTTTCGCTTACAAAATTGCCTGGATCACTGTAAACATCTTGGTAATTTCGGTCTGAAATCACTTTAGGGTTTATCTTAGCATTTGAAGGATTAAAGAGGTAGGTTTTGGTGTTTCTTGTATTCCACCAATAGTCGGAAGCAATCGCAGTGTTGTCGTCACCCCATTGTATACCAGCAAAGCGTTGTTGGGTTTTTAAGATGAGTTTTGGTTTACCTTCAAAAGGTGCTTTAAGTTGGTACACGGCATCTCTAAACTCCTTTTCAACCTCAGGATCGCCTTCATCTAAAGCTTCCTCCCAAACCAATGTGGCGGGTTGATCGGCTCGCCATGTCATACTGCGTTTTCCTGTTCTGGTCGCCATAAAACCTTTTGGTCTTACTTCATCTAAAGGTACTTCATTTACGGTTTTAATTTTTTTACCATTTGCATCATAAATTACACTTTCGCTTGGAAACCGTGAATAGGTAACCAGGTAAGAAAAAGGGCGCTTTATCGTTGAAATCATAATATAATTGCCATCTGGGGAAAAATTGATATCATCATACATGTCTGCACCTAAAAAAGGACTAGCCTCACCATTAATAGAAACTTTTTTAATTTCAGAACGCGCTAATTGTTCAAAATTAAATTCGTCATTCGGAGTTTTTAATAAATCTTGGTAGGTTCTGTTTTGAGCTTTAGAACCATCACTTACAGAAACCGTTGGTCCAGATGGAACGGCAATGTCTGTATCTATAAGTGGTTTTCTGTCGCTTGGGAGGATTTTCACTAAAAGATGTTTGTTGTCCTTATACCAATTTAGTGTGCTTCTCATGTTGGCATTGACATTTGCGTCGGTAAGTTTTGTGACTTTCGCTTCAGCGATGTGTAGTACCCAAACTTCAACACCCTGAGCTGTTGTATTGAGGCAGGCAATCATAGATTCGTCTGGAGACCAGCTAAAACCTGATAATCTTGAATTTTCTGGTAAGCCTGAAACTTGTTGAGCATCTTTATCGGTAGTTTTTTTGACTCTAAGATTGGTGTAATAATTGGTTCTACTTCCAATATTTGTCACCGGATTTATTCTTAGTCCGGCCAAACGCAACTCAGTTTCTGAAAGCTCTTCAATAGATTTGTATTGGTCGCGGTAGAGTAATACCATGTGTTCTCCTTTACTGTCTATTTGTACTCCTGGTGCCAATTCAACATCGGCGAGTTCTAAGATTTCATCAGATGGTTGTTGGTACGTTAAGTTCTGCTGGGCATAGCTGTTGACTAAAATTAAAAACGCAAAGAATTGTAAAAATGTTTTCATGAGAAATAAAGTATAATTAAAGTTAACAAGGTAAATAAAAATTTAACTGCGCTATGTCAACTCCATGTTAAAAAGTAATCTAGAAATTTTTATATTATGCATGCATAACGATTAAAGAGATGAATAAAAGTAAATTGTTTCTTAAAGATTAAATTCGCAAGACTAACAATACGAAATTAAAGCTATGTATAATTCAAAAATTATAGGTCTAGGTAAGTATGTGCCAGACCATGTTGTCACCAATGCTGATTTGTCCAAAATGATGGATACCAATGACGAATGGATTCAAGAGCGAACTGGTATACAAGAGCGTCGGTGGGCTGCAAAGGGTGATGGTGACACCACAGCAACCATGGGAGTAAAAGCTGCGAAAATTGCTATTGAGCGCTCTGGACTAGATAAAGACGATATTGATTTCATCGTTTTCGCGACCCTGAGTCCGGATATGTATTTTCCGGGGCCTGGCGTTCAGGTGCAGCATGCTCTAGATATAAAAACAGTGGGTGCTTTAGATGTGCGTAATCAGTGTTCGG
>CAYMDB010000301.1:0-4335 GCA_964388865.1 uncultured Flavobacteriaceae bacterium | reverse complement strand
TCGACGGGTAAATTGTTTATGTATTTATTTATTCCTTCCTTATTATGTATGGCAGTTCCTACATTTATCGCTTCCTTACTTCAGCCATTTAAAGGAGATTTGGAGTTACAAGAAGCCGACGGTAAGCCAAAAAATAAATTTAGTTCTACCATGTTGTTTTTGGGCTTAGGGGCCATAGTGTTTGTACCTGTTTTTAAAGTAATTACACATTTGCCACCCTATGTAGGTATGATGCTATCGCTGGGTGTTGTGGCTATTTTTGCAGAAGTCTACAGCAATTCAAAATTTGCTATTTCTTCACCAGACCTCGATGAGCACTTAGAGAGTGCAAGTCATAGTCCCGTACATTATTCCCTATCAAAAATTGAGCTCCCTAGTATTTTATTCTTCTTAGGGATTTTAATGGCTGTAGCGGCGTTAGAATCTTTGGGAATTTTATTCGGCTTTGCAGATACCTTGCAAGAAAATATGCCAATGCTAGGTACTGAATTTCATCATGAAGGTGTATCAGATTTAGTGATATTGCTTCTCGGGGTTGGCTCTGCTGTGATTGATAATGTGCCCCTCGTGGCGGCGAGTTTAGGTATGTTTTCGGCGCCGCTAGACAATGAACTTTGGCACTTTATTGCCTATTCTGCAGGAACAGGTGGAAGTATGTTAATCATTGGCTCTGCAGCAGGTGTGGTGGCCATGGGTATGGAAAAAATAGATTTCTTTTGGTACCTAAAGAAAATATCATGGCTGGCCTTAATAGGTTTTCTTTCAGGTGCCTTAGCATTTATGATTACACGAAGTATTTTTTAATATACTTTAGTGAAGTAATTAGCGTTATAACAAGAAGAATATAAATTATTAAAAATAGACTATGGTATTACTTAGTACTATTCAAGATAGCTCGGAAGTTTTAACTGACGGAGAATCAGTTCAGAAAACACTATCTATAATAGAATTAATCTCAAGCGGTGGAACCTCTGGTGTTGTTATTATTCTCATTCTATTCGTGCTTTTAATTGTAGCTACATACATCTATTTTGAGCGTATTTTTGCGATTAAAGCGGCATCTAAAGTCGATTCAAATTTTATGAATCAAATAAAAGATCACGTAAGTAACGGTAAAATTGATTCGGCTCAAATGTTATGTGCTCAGCAAAATTCGCCAGTTTCAAGATTGATTGCGAAAGGCATTACAAGAATCGGTAAACCGTTAGAAGATATTAATACGGCCATTGAAAATGCAGGAAGATTAGAAATTTATAGTTTAGAAAAAAATGTAAGCGTTTTAGCGACCATATCTGGTGTGGCGCCTATGATTGGATTCTTGGGAACGGTTATAGGTATGATTATTTCAATTTTTGAATTAGCAAACGCCGGCGGAACAATTCAAATGGATGTTCTAGCGAGTGGGCTTTATACGGCCATGACGACTACAGTTGGTGGACTTATTGTTGGTATTATTGCTTATGTTGCCTATAATCACATTGTAGTAAAAACAAATAAAGTGGTGTACCAAATGGAAGCTAATTCGGTTGAATTTTTAGACCACTTAAACGAACCAATCTAATATGAATATTAGAGGACGAAATAAAGTAACACCAGAATTCAATATGGCATCTATGACCGATATTGTATTCTTGTTGCTTATCTTTTTTATGATTGCGTCAACCCTAGTCACTACGAATGCCATTGATATTATTCTACCAAAGGCAAGCGGAAAGACCGAGAATAAAAAATCGACTGCCGTAAGTATTAAAAAAGATTTAACGTATTACATCGATCAGAAACGCGTTGGTGAAAGTGTTTTAGAAAGTCAATTAATTTCTATCATGGCATCTCAAGAAACTCCCACAATAGTGTTGAGAGCAGAGAAATCCGTTCCTGTTGAAAACGTTGTAAAAGTTATGGATATTGCCAATAGAAACAAGTTTAAAGTGATTCTGGCGGTACAACCTAACTAATTTAAATTGTCCTAAAACGCAAGCACTGCAACTTTCAGAATTTTAGCATCGCATATAAGTTTAAATAAACAGAAGTGAAATATTTAGAGACCAAGCACGAACGTAATTCTGCAAAAATCACAGTACTTATTATTCTGATTTTAACCTTGCTATTGTTTGTCGTTGGTCCACAATATATGGATCCACCCGAAGAATACGGTGTTGCCGTAAATTTTGGCACTACAGATTATGGAGCAGGCAATAAACCCCTTAGCGAACCTAAAAAGGCAGTAGAGGATAAGGTTGTAGAAGAAGCACAACCTGAAGAAACTAAAGTAGAACCTACAGAGGCGACTACAAAAGCGAAAGAGGTTATGACGCAAGATAATGCTGAAGCTATTGCGATAAAAAAACAAAAGGAAGCAGAAGCAAAGGCAAAAGCCGAAGCTGAACGCGTAGAACGCGAAAAGCGTGAAGCTATAGAAAAAAAGCTTCGCAAAGAGGAAGAAAAAAAGAAGAAGCTCGACAATCTCATCGGTGGTGTAAAAAATGCGGATGGAGCTACAGATGGTGGCGAAGGACCCGATACTAAAGCTGGAAACAAGGGGCAGTTAGATGGCGATCCTTATGCCCCGAGTTATTTTGGAGGCTCAGGTCCTGGTAAAGGTGGAATCGGTTATGGTCTCGGTGGTCGCGGGAAGCCATCAAGTCAAATTTTTAAACAAGATTGTAATGAATATGGCTTGGTGGTTGTAAAAATTGAAGTGAATAGACAAGGAAAAGTCATAAACGCTGAGCCCGGAATTCGTGGCACTACAAACACGCATCCTTGTTTATTAGAACCTGCGAAAAAAATCGCTTTATCTCATAAATGGCCTTCAGATCCGGAGGCACCGACAACCCAAGTTGGGTTTGTGAGTATAAATTTTGAAGTTGGTCAGTAAGTTATGAATTACCAAGATACCCTGAGTTGGATGTTTCAGCAACTTCCCATGTATCAAAATAAAGGCAAGTCGGCTTTTAAAAAGGACTTAAGCAATACCCATAAATTTTCAAAGCATTTAGGCGAACCACATCTAGAGTTTAAGTCAATTCACGTGGCAGGTACCAATGGTAAAGGATCTACAAGCCATATGCTGGCTTCAATTTTTCAAGAAGCAGGTTATAAAGTCGGTCTGTATACCTCTCCACATTTGAAAGATTTTAGAGAACGCATTCGAATAAACGGTCAGGTTGTTAGTAAACAGTTTGTAATTGGTTTTATAAAACGGAACAAACAATTTTTAGCTGAAAATACCCTGTCTTTTTTCGAAATGACGGTTGGAATGGCTTTTGATTATTTCGCGAAACAAAAGGTGGATATCGCCATTATTGAAGTCGGTTTAGGCGGACGACTAGATTCAACAAACATCATCACACCGCAATTATCAATAATTACTAATATCGGTTTCGATCATATGCAGTTTTTAGGAGACACGCTTAAAATGATTGCCGGGGAAAAGGCAGGAATCATAAAGCCGCATGTTCCCGTTGTAATAGGTGAGACCCAAATTGAAACACAATCTGTTTTTGAACTCAAAGCACAGCAATCAAATGCTAAGATTTATTTTGCAGATGAAGCCATAGATAACGTTTTGGAAAGCGATTTAAAAGGCTCTTATCAAATTCATAATATCAAAACCGTAATACAATCCATTGAAGTATTGAAAGCGTTGGGTCATAACATTTCTAAATCTGACTTACAACGGGGGCTTTTAAATGTCATAAAGAATACTGGTTTGCAAGGCCGTTGGCAAGTGATGGGAACTGAACCGAAGATAATTTGCGATACGGCTCACAATAAAGAAAGTCTTTTTTATGTGATGCAACAAATAGCGTCTGAGGACTACAATAAACTACACATTGTTTTTGGTGTGGTTAATGATAAAGATGTAAGCGCCATTTTACCTTTGCTTCCAAAAAAGGCGACTTATTATTTGTGTAAACCCAATGTGCAACGCGGGTTAGATGCTAAAATTTTAGAAGGAATTTTTTTAAAAAATCAATATGTTGCTCAGGCTTTTGAAAGTGTGGAAGATGCCTTAAATAGGGCAAAATGTGAATCAGGGAAAGATGATTTAATTTACGTTGGAGGTAGTACGTTTGTGGTTGCAGAAATAATTTAATTTTTTTGAAAAAACCTTTTGAGATTTTAAAAACTAGTCTATATTTGCAGTCCTAATAATTAGGGCGCGTAGCTCAGTTGGTTCAGAGCACTTGGTTTACACCCAAGGGGTCAGGGGTTCGAATCCCTTCGCGCCCACGAAAGTTCACAACTATGTGAGCTTTTTTTGTTTAAAATAAAAGGGGTCATTAACTCAGTTGGTTCAGAGTGTCACGTCGACAACGTGGAAGTCACTGG
>CAYMDB010000300.1:0-4348 GCA_964388865.1 uncultured Flavobacteriaceae bacterium | reverse complement strand
TTAATCGTTTTCTAGAACAACTGTTAACTTCATTTCGACTACCAACTCATTTTAGCACCCCTTTTTTGAGAACGCTGCAAAGATAGTATAGATATGTGATTAAGATCCTATAATTTTTATTTTTTTTAAAGTAGTGATTCGGTGATGCGGTCATGCGAAAATTTCAACTTTCGGCTTGCTAAAGGGAAGAAACAATTTTTTTATTGGCATACGTTTTCTTTAAGAATTAAAAAATGAATCTCGTTGTATTTTTACAAGTAGCTCATATTAAAAGTTTTATTTGCAACAACAGTCTTGCAAAAGCTCCCTCTCAATGTTTTGCAATCATCAAGTACAAATTTAGAGTGAGATTAAGAACCTTTGGCTTTTGGTAAAGCCATATGATTTTCTTCAAAATCTTTTTGAAATTCATCAATTTGTTACAAGCTTCTTTTTTTAATAATCAATTACAAACATTAGTGTTATAAAGTACTTTAACTAAAACAAAATGCAGAATGCTGAGGATTATATATAATTGTATTATTTTGTTGTTGTTACGCCAGCTACTTGCTTAATTTAGTTTATACTTTAAGTGGTATTCCTCTAAGGTATTCAATAACTCCTGTGATATTTTAACTTTTTGCTTCCTGCTTGGCATATGCACTTTTATTCGTTCCCTGTTATCATAAACCACAAAATTAAGGGTATTGTTGCCACTATGAGCTCTAAATAAATCTTGCAACTGCGTAATTTGCGTTTGGCCTAAATCCTCTATATCTAATTGTATCGATAATTTTTTAGCATAGGCCTCCATAACATCGTGAAGCAGTTGAAAATTATTAAATTGAATTCTTGGTTCTCCCTTTTTCTGAGTCTCTCTATTTACCCAACCTTCTTTTATAAATGCACGAACAAAGACAAAAGAGTTAGCTACAAAAAAATGTCTAAACTTTAAATAGTCTTCACCAAAAATTCTAAACTGAAAACTATCTGTATAATCTTCAATCGTAAATAGTGCCCATCCTTTGCCTTGCTTACTCACGCGGTGCTGTACATCGGTAACGACGCCACCGAAAACTATTTCTTTATTTACAACGGCCTCTAAATTATTAAAATCAGACACGCGTCCTTTGCAGAACGAATTCATTTCAATTTTAAAATCATCTAGGGGATGGCCAGAAATATAAATCCCCACCACTTCTTTTTCGCGTGATAGTTTTTCCATTGTGCCCCAATCCTCACAAGGCGGCACTTGTGGTTCTGCAATTTGAACATCACTTGCAGCTCCGAATAAACTCACCTGAGCAGAGTTTTCATTCTCTTGGTGTTTGGCTCCGTATTTAATGGCTTTCTCTAAAAAAGTGATGCCATCGCCATCGTGGGCAAAATATTGCGCTCTGTGCGTATTAGGAAAACAATCGAAGCCACCTGCGTTGGCGAGACCTTCAAATGCTTTTTTATTTGCTGCCCGTAAATCGATACGTTTGGCCAAATCAAAAATGGATTTGTAGTTGCCGTCTTCTTTTCGGCATTCTACAATCGTTTTAACCGCTCCGTGACCGACACCTTTTATCGCACCCATTCCAAAGCGAATGGCATTGTCTTTATTTACCGAAAATTTGTAATAACTTTCATTGACACTTGGTCCTAACACCGGTAAACGCATACGCTTGCACTCTTCCATAAAGAAGGTGACTTGCTTAATGTCGTTCATGTTATTAGACAGCACCGCTGCCATGTATTCCGCTGGATAATGCGCTTTTAAATAGGCCGTTTGATAGGCGATATAAGCGTAACAAGTGGAGTGTGATTTGTTAAAGGCATAACTTGCAAAGGCTTCCCAATCTTTCCAGATTTTTTCGAGTTTATCTTTGTCCAAACCTTTGGCTCCAGCTTGCTCAATGAATTTTGGCTTCATTTTATCCAAAACCGCAATCTGCTTTTTACCCATGGCTTTTCGCAAGACATCGGCTTCACCTTTGGTAAAATTTGCCAACTTTTGAGACAGCAGCATTACTTGCTCTTGATAGACCGTAATACCATAGGTTTCCTTGAGGTATTCTTCCATTTCGGGTAAATCGTAAACAATGTCTTCATTACCGTGTTTACGACTGATAAAGCTAGGAATATATTCCATAGGTCCAGGACGATACAAGGCGTTCATTGCAATTAAATCATCAAAAACCGTAGGCTTTAAATTCTTCATGTGCTTTTGCATCCCAGGCGATTCATACTGAAATATCCCAACCGTTTCTCCACGTTGAAATAAAGCATAAGTCTTTTCATCGTCTAGAGGAAAATCGTCAGGAATAAGCTCAATACCGTGCTTTGCCTTTACAATCTTAACCGTGTCTTTTATTAAGGTTAAGGTTTTAAGTCCCAAGAAATCCATCTTTAATAATCCTGCGCTTTCAACAACAGAGTTATCAAATTGTGTGACATATAAATCGGAATCTTTGGCGACTGAAACAGGAACGTAATCGGTAATATCACCTGGCGTGATGATGACACCACAGGCATGAATTCCGGTATTTCTAACCGAGCCCTCTAAAACTCTCGCTTGATTAATGGTTTCGGATTGCAAATCTTCACCATCGGAAATATTGAGCAGTTCGTTTACTTTTTCTAAATCCTCCGAGCGGAATTTATTTGCTAGTTCCTTTTCTGAAAGTCCAAAGATCTTACCAAGTTTAGACATGGTAGGAATTAACTTGGCAATTCTATCGGCTTCATTGAGTGGTAAATCTAAAACACGGGCCGTATCTCTAATTGAGGATTTGGCCGCCATGGTGCCGTAGGTAATTATTTGAGCAACTTGGTTGGATCCGTATTTATCAATAACATATTGCATCACACGTCCACGACCTTCATCATCAAAATCGATATCAATATCGGGCATACTCACACGATCCGGATTCAAGAACCGCTCAAAAAGTAAATCGTACTTAATCGGGTCGATATTCGTAATCCAAAGGCAATAGGCCACCACAGAACCTGCGGCGGAACCACGACCAGGACCCACAGAAACATCCATTTTTCGGGCTTCACGGATAAAATCTTCAACAATTAAGAAATAGCCAGGATACCCTGTTTTTTCTATGACGCTGAGCTCAAAATCGAGTCGCTCTTGGATTTCTGTAGTAATTTCTCCATAACGCTTTTTAGCTCCTTGGTAGGTAAGGTGCTTCAAATAGGCATTTTCGCCGCGTTTGCCTTTTCCTATGATATCATCTTCATTCTTAAACTCATCAGGAATATCAAAAGCCGGTAACAAAACGTCTCTTGCTAATTCATAAGGCTCAATCTTATCAACGACCTCTTTTACATTAAGAATAGCCTCGGGCACATCTCTAAATAAGGCTTTCATTTCTTCTGAAGACTTAAAATAATAGTCCTGATTTGGTAAGCCATAACGGTAGCCACGTCCGCGACCTATAGGTGTGGCCTGCTTTTCACCCTCTTTAATGCACAATAGGATATCGTGGGCGTTGGCATTGTCTTGGTCAATATAGTAGGTGTTATTACTAGCAACAAGTTTAATATCATGTGTTTTTGCAAATTGAATTAACACCGGATTCACCCTGTTTTCATCCTCTTGGTTGTGGCGCATTAACTCTATATACAAGTCGTCTTTAAAAGTGTTTTTCCACCATAATAAGGCTTCTTCAGCTTGATTTTCACCGACATTTAAAATTTTACTAGGGACTTCGCCATAGAGATTTCCTGTTAAACAAATAAGGTTGTCCTTGTAGTGTTCTATTAAGTGTTTATCTATTCTTGGTAGATAATAAAAGCCTTCTGTAAACGCCGCAGACGACAGTTTTGCCAGGTTGTGATAACCTTTTTTATTTTTGGCGAGAAGGACAATTTGATAGCCATTATCTTTTCTAGTTTTGTCTTTATGATCCTCGCAAACAAAAAACTCGCAGCCAATAATAGGTTTTATAATTTGGCCTTTCTTGTCCTCTCCTTTTTCTACTGCTTCTCTGTGTTGGGCCTCTATAGTATTATTATGGTTTTTCACGGCAGTCACAAAATGAAAAGCACCCATCATATTACCATGATCGGTTAAAGCCACTGCAGGCATACCTTCTTTAGCTGTTGCAGCAACTAAATCTTTAATACTAATTGTGGATTGAAGAATGGAAAATTGCGAATGGTTATGCAGGTGCACAAAATCGACATCTGCTAATTTGGCCGCTGCTTTTTTTACAGTTTCCGTTGGAGTGGCTTCGGTTTGTTCTTTTTGAAGCCGTTTATTAATTTTAGTACTTTCGCGCTTAAGATTGATGTGTTTTAAACCGATGAGTTGAATTTCTACCGGATTTTCCTTAGAAAAGTTTTCAAAAAAATCAGGTTGCACATCGAG